>PLGA01000579.1:115274-119079 GCA_003139735.1 Bryobacterales bacterium
CCTCGCTCGCCCGCCGCGGCCCGGATTCCGACGGCTTGGCGAATTGGCCCGGTGCCACGCTCGGACATCGCCGGCTCGCCATCCTCGACCTCAGCCCCGCCGGCCACCAGCCCATGCTCTCCGAAGATGGGCAAATCGGCCTCGTCTTCAACGGCTGCATTTATAACTTCATGGAATTGCGCGCGGACCTCGAGAAGCGCGGCCACCAATTCCACTCGCGGTGCGACACGGAAGTCCTGCTGCGCGGCTACCAGGAATGGGGCATCGACGCCCTGGTCCCCCGTTTGCGCGGCATGTTCGCGTTTGCAGTATGGGACCACCCGCGCGGCGTCCTCACCCTGGTTCGCGACCGCCTGGGCGTGAAGCCGCTGGCCTATTGCGTGCGCAACGGCGAAATCGCCTTCGCATCCACCGTCGCGGCTCTGCGGGCAGCCGGTTTCGGCGCGAGATCGACCCGCAAGCGGTGCTCGAGAACCTTGCCGGCCGGCTGTCTCCCCCCCAACGCAGATGTGCGCAAAAACTGCCAGTACTATTGACACGCTACGCCGCCAGTGCCACTATGAAAACCGGCGATACTTAGATAGCGGCTAAGAATATCGAAAACTCTCATATCGGTGAATCGGCTCGGGCCGCTGGTCGAAAAGGAGCAGAAGGCTTATGATCGTCGCCGAGAACTCGCCCCCCCCCCGGCCCACCAGGCCACGGTAGATCCGCGAGTGCAGCGCGCCCTCGGTTTCCTGTTGGCCCACGTAGCCGAGAATATTACCCTCGCCCGTTTGGCGAAAGAAGTGGGCGTGAGCGCGCCGCACCTTTCGCGGTTGTTTCGGCTAGAACTGGCGGAATCGCCCCACGCCTTTTTGACGCACATGAAAATGGATGCGGCGCGGAAAGCGCTGCTCGCCGACGAACGCCTTTCGGTCAGGCTGGTAGCCTGGCAACTCGGGCGCAGCAGCCCTAGTCACTTCGCGAAGGCCTTTGCGCAGGTCCACGGATCGACTCCGGCCATCTGGCGGCCGCGCGAGCTCGCTCGCTCACGTAGGGCAGCCGCGGAACGATCATTTCGGGATCGCGAATGATCGTTTCAGGATTGCAAGATGTCTTGTATTTGCGTGTAACATGGCCGACACTCACCTTGAGAGTGCTCTCGAAAGGAGACACGTATGAAAGGAGTGTGCGCAACATGACGAAACTCGAGAAAGTGGTGGCTGGTGCCTCCGTGCTGCTTCCCACGGCAGCACTCGCAGTGTTCCTTGGCGTCGCCCCAACTCCCGCTTTAGCAGATGGTGACTGCTGGAGCGAGGGTTTGTGCGATGGAGCGGGCTTCGGATTGCCGGGCGTGTGCTTCCAAGAAGACACGTGCATTAAGGTAGGCGACCCCTGGAACACCGACTGCACCTGTATACTCGGCCAGTATTGGTACTGCTCCACCGACTGCGTTCACTATTGTTAGAATGCTGTGACTGGTGGCGTCGAGGAAAGAAGCATATATGCGGACTGGTATCCTTGCCGCGTTGCTTGCCGTCTTGGGGGTATCTCTGTGCTTGAATGTCTCTTTGGGGTGGAAGCTGCGAACACGAAGTGCACGGCCACGGGCCGGAATCGAGGTTGGCATGCGTCTGGCTGCTCTTCCAATCCTGAGAGAATCGGGCGCGCGGGATGAGTTGAAGTTCGATAGCAAGCGGTCGACGATAGCCTATGTGTTTTCGCCCGCCTGCGGATGGTGTAAACGGAATCTCCCGAACATTCGCGCCTTGGCCGCCCAAACTGCGCAGAGGTACAGCCTGATCGGTCTATCCTCGACGACGACCAACTTGCAGGGGTACCAAGAGAGCGCGAACCTTGACTTTCCGGCGTACGCTCTCGATTTACCACGCCTCCCGAAAGGGTTTAATGCGTCGGTGACCCCCCAGACAGCTCTTGTGCGTTCGGACGGATTGGTGATGAAGGTATGGGAAGGCGCCTACACTGGGAAGGACAAGAAGGAGATCGAGGCAGGCTTCCACGTAAAGCTTCCGGGTATCGCCGGAATGCCAAAACAGAGGTGAGTCCTCACGGGGCGGTTGAGAGGTGTCTCCGTAGGCTGCGTTGTGATGGCGGCCATCGCGACGTCTGCGAGGTTGATGAGAGATGGTTTTGGTCACACTGCCGTCGGACCAAGGCGCTGACCCACATGTGTGCCAAGCTCGCCGGTCTGTTCGCCGCCTGGATAGCGCGCGAGGCGTAAATCGCCTTGGAGAGTGGCCGGCCTCATGCCGCTGTTTCTGCAAGCTTTACTTGGCGCGGAACGGCGAGAGGCTTGGCTGGCGAGGCTGGAAGACATTCACCCCAAGACCATCATCGCCGTGCTGGGCGGTGCGGCAGGAGTACACGATGCGAAAGGGAGCGTCAGAAAGAGACATGATCCGAGCGATGATGGGAACGATTCTGGCGGGTTGGATGGCGTTGGGATCCGCGAACGGCCAACCCGCGGACACGCACCCGGCATTCGAGGTGGCTTCGGTCAAGGTGGCGGGCCAGCCGATGTTTGGAGTGGATTACCAGAGGCGCGGCGGTCCGGGAACGGACGATCCGGGACAGCTTACGTATCCGCAAGCCCCGCTGTCTGGCCTGTTGGCGGTGGCGTACGGAGTGCGCCCCGACCAGATCTCGGGGCCTGATTGGCTCAACACCGAGCGGTACGACGTCGTCGCCAAGGTTCCGCCGAATGCTACGAAGGATCAATTTGACCTGATGTTGCAAGATCTGTTGGCGAAACGCTTCCACGTGGTCCTTCACCATGAGACGAAAGACTTCCCTGTCTACTGGTTGGTCGTGGTCAATGGCGGGCCGAAGATGAAGCCGGCGCCCCCGGACTCGGGCGCCCTAGCGGCCGCGCCGGCTGGCGCCGCCGGTTGGTTGGGGACCGACAAGAACGGCTTCCCTGTGTTGCCGCCGGGCAGAGCGCACATCTTTTCATCGAGCAACGGCATGGTGCGCGGGACGTGCAGGATGACCATGGCTGAGCTTGCCGCGATCTTGGGGTTCGAAGTGAATTTGTCCAACGGCGTGGGCATGGGCCTTGGGGGCAGAGGCGCCGGCATACCCCGCGTGATCGATAAGACCGGCCTGTCTGGAAAATTCGACTTCACGCTTGAATTTGGATTCGGGACCGCGCCCGCAGTGAGCATCGGCGACGAACCGCCGGTCGCAAACGCCGCGAGCGATCCAGGCCGCGGTCCGAGCATTTTTACGGCGCTCGAAAAGCAACTGGGGCTGAAGCTGGAGGGAGGAAGGACGGCCAGATTGGATATGGTGGTAGTCGACCACGCGGACAAGGTCCCGACCCCGAACTGACGCGGCGGATTCCTTCGAAAAAAGGCCGCCGCAACCCGCTATAGAATCAACAGCTTCCAAAATTCGCCTTCGGACATCCCGTCCCGGCGGCCGGCCCCAGAGCCGCAGGCGACGGGGGCCTTTCATACCCCGTTGTCGCGGAGCCGCCGCTGGCATTCACCAGTAAATTAACCCAAGTAACCCAGTTCCTTCCTATCACTTGCCATTTCCCCCATGCAAACTCAAGCCCATCCCCGTGCCACTCTAAAGGTGGGAGGACAACCGCGTGCCGAAATTCCATCCGTACCGCCGCCGGTCTTTGCCGGCGGTGTTTTCAGTGGCGCGGGGGGTGCACGCGGCGATTTCGGGCCCGGTGCCCATTGTGGGCCCGTCTGCGTTCTTCGGGTCGCTCTTAGTCCACGCCAAACGAACCCACTTCACCTACAACCCATTCAAGACTCACCACTTTGCGTCTTCACCAAACGAACCCAAT
>PLGA01000525.1:0-158 GCA_003139735.1 Bryobacterales bacterium
TAGGTATAGGCCAACCGCCATCCGTATTGCCGATCTCGACGGTCGCGCCGCTTACCGGTTTCCCCTGAGCATCCAGCACGCGGCCTTCGACGACGCCTTTGCGATCCGCTCCGCGACAGGGCAGCGCAAGAAAGACAAGCGCGCCAATCAGGATCTGA
>PLGA01000525.1:170-10551 GCA_003139735.1 Bryobacterales bacterium
TCCTCTTGCAACGGGGTTGGCTCGAAGGGCCTCCAACAGTGCGCGCCTGCGCGCCCTGAGCAGCCGATAGATGCGCTCCGGAACCCCTCGAACCTGAACACGCGGCATAGCGTTTTAATAGTGACACAAGGTACATTTCGCCGCAAATTGCTTGCGCCCCACCTACGGCGCCGCCAGCCCCGCCAGCTTCGCAATTTCCTCCGGACTGGCCGCTATTCCCGCGCGCACCGTGAGGCCGTCCCGCTGCACCTGAACCGAATGGAGCACGTCCGCGAGAGCGCGGTCGCGCTGGGCGCCCGCCGCGGCGAGCGAGAAGAAGGCCCGCAAATTCTCTTCGAGGTGTTCGGCGGATTCCGGCGTGCGGCCGGCGCCCAAAACATCGATCCTGACGCCGGAATCGAGATGGATGGCGACGGAAGCATAGTCCACCAGGCTCAGGAACTTGTTCAGGTTGGCGGCATCCCCACTGAGCGGGAACGTCACTCCTCCTTGAGCGACCACCCAGACCTGGCTCGCGCCGGCAACTTCAGCCGCGTGACTGAGAAGCCAGGGGACTCCGGTCCGGCCGGTCTTGTGTTGCGCCGTGGCGGCGCGAACGGCCTGCGCGGAACCCGAGACCGCAAGATCTTTCGCAAGCAAGACCGCGCCGGCGGGCGGCTCGCGGAAGGCGCCGCGCGCAACCGCCAGCACATCCTTCCCGTTGTACGCCAGCAGCAGGTAGGAAGCGTCGCGAAGCGGGGCTAAGAACGCGGACGCGCCCGGCGGAAGTTTCTGGTAGAGGGCCGATGCGCGGAATTGTTCCAGGTTGACGCCCGCCAGCGCGAGCGTGTCCGGCGGGATGCACGATGCGATGTCCGGATCGACCGCCGCGTGCGGCCCGAGCGTCCGGCAGGCGCTCCACGGCGCAATCAGCGCGAGCGCCAACGCGGCGGCGCGAAATGGACTGGCCTGCCGCATCTCAGGGCGCGACGTTGAAGCCTTCCACCACCATGCGCGGCCGCTCGCCGCGCGTGTCGGCGTGGTTCAGTTCGGTGTGGATGGTCTGCCGCTCGCCGGGCATCAGCGACACGTAATTGTCGCTGTAGAGCGCCGGCAGGATGCGGTCGCCGCTTTTCTCGCGCACCACCTTCAGATGCACCATGATCGCGGGCTGCGCGGAGACGTTGCGCAGTTCCGTGGTCAACACCCAGCGCGCGCCCTCCCGCTCCATCTTAGTGGATTCTTCGACCTTCACCTTGGGCAAATCGCGCAGGGCGTGGTAGTCGTTCTCCGTGGCGCCGCGCCAATAGAAGTTGGTCGAAACCACCGCATCGCCGCGCGTCAAAGTGAGCCGGATAAAATGCACCGGGGTCAGGCCTGCCGGGTATTCGAGCTTCATGGGCGATGCCGTGCTGTCCTCGGCGCTATCGAGCGCGGCGGTCTTCTCCCACTTCCGCGCGCCATCCATGTTGAGGATCTCGGCGTGCGCGCTTAACCCGCGAACGTCGCCCGCGCTATAGTTCACCACTTCCACCGTATCGGCGCCAGCGTTCCACTGGATGTGCAGCGGCTCGGAGCCTTTCTTGGCGCCGAAGTAACCGGCGTCGGGGTCGAAAAAGTAATCGTAGGTCTGCCACAGGAGCGACGGCCAGGCGCAGTGGCTCATCCAGATCAGCAGGCCCAGGCGGCTCTTGCTTTGCCCCTCGAACATGCCGCGGTACGCGTCGTAATCCACGAATTGCGCCAGCGTCACCCAATCTTCGATGTTGTTCGCCGCCCCAAACCCCTGCGTGATGGCGGCGGGGAAGGCGCCCGTGAGGCTGAAATCGTGCATGGGCCAGACGTTGTTCTGAGGCCACATGTCCCGTTCCGGCATAGTCAGGCGCAGGCTGTCCATGGTCACCACGTTCGGCGATCCCATCTCGCTGTGGAACTTGATGGGCGGGTTGGTGAAATAGTACTTCTGCGGCTCGTTGCGATACGGCCCGTGTCCGGTCACCACGTAAGTTCCGTTCCCCGAAGTGTTATCGTCCGCCGAGCTGGGAATATAGTGCAGACCCGGGTTCAGCTCCTCGGTGAGAGCCTTCAGCGCGCCGTCGAGCGCCTGTGGCGGCAAGCCCTCGTTGCGGCCGCAATAGAGGCCCATGGAGGCATGGTTGCGGATCTTCAAAACGTAATCCCGCGCGTTGCGCAGGAACAAATCGTTATCGTCGGGGTTGGGGCCGTCCGAGGGATTCGCCAGCCAGAAGTCCTGCCACACCACGATGCCGTACTTGTCGCACGCGTCGTAGAAAGCCTCGTCGCCGGTGAGACCCACCCAGTTCCGAATCATGGTGAAGTGCTCGTCGCGCTCGTAGCGCACGGCAACGTCGTACTCGCGGGCGCGGTAGCGCAGCATGGATTCCGAAAAGCCCCAGTTTCCGCCGCGGGCGACAAAACGCCTGCCATTGATCCACATTTTAAGCGAATTTCCCTCTTCGCTGTACGTGAACTGGCGCACGCCGGCCTGGAACTGTTTGACGTCGGAGACGGCTTTATCCGCGGTGGTGAATCGCAGCTCCACGGGGTATAGGTTCGGATCGCCGTAGCCGTTGGGCCACCACAGCTTGGGATTCTCGAGGCGCAGCGCGGGATTGGTGGAGGGGTCGAGCTTGATCGTCTTCGTGGCCGACGCGTCCAGGGATTCTGGGGTATCGAATTCCACCGGCCCGAAGCGCACATGCAGCGTGCCGGTGACGGCCTTCGCTTCGCGGTTGCGCAAGGTGGCTTGGATCGCGATGTCCGCGCGCGACGTATCGGGCAGCGGCAGCGACGTGGTGACCAACGGATCCTGTATGGTCACCGGTCCGCTTTGGGTCAGGTAGACGCCGGCCCAGATTCCGCAATCGCGGCCGCGTATGGTGGACATCCAATCCCATCCGGCGGCCGCGTGATACGTGGGATTGTCGGCCCCGAGCGCTCCGCCGTTCAGAGCCCGCCCGTTGCCCTTTTCCTTGACGCTGCCCGGCGTATCGGGCTTCTCGATGCGCACCGCCAAAACGTTGCGCGCACCGGAATGAATGGCCTCCGTCACATCGAAATTGCCGCGCATGAATCCGCCCTCAATGCGCCCGACCTTGACGCCGTTCAAGAAAACGTCGGCCTTCCAGTTGATGCCGTCGAAGTTCAGCCAGACGTGCTTTCCCTTGGCCGCGGGCGGCGCCACAAACTCGTCGCGATACCAGAAATCGGCGTAGAAAAATGAGTCCGAGATCATGAGCTGGTTGTCGCCGAAATCGGGATTGGGAATCGCGCCGATGTTCAGATAGCTGGTCAGCGCGGTGCCGGGCACGGTGGCCGTCACCCAGTCCTTATCCTGGTATTCCGCCCTGGAAATGGCTTCTCCGCCGCCCTGAACCAGCGAATCCCGTTGCAGCTTCCATGCGCCGCCCGCCAGGTCCAGCCGGCCGTCGGCCTGCGCGCTTGGGGCAGGCTTTGGCTTGGCCACCGGCCCGCCCCGGCCGTATACCTCCATTTCGCTGAGAATGTAGCCATCAGGCTGAGCTGGTTCGGTCATGAGGACGCGCACATAACGCCCCTTGGCCGGGCGCGCCAGCTTCATATCGTCGGTCAACTGCTGGGAGGCCGGCAGCGGCTCGAGATCCGTCCATTTCGCGGCGTCGTCGGAGATCTGGATCTCGCCTGCCGCCGCGCGCCGGATCCAGTAAAGCGTCACGCGGTCGAACGTGCATGCGGCCCCCAAGTCCACGTAGACCCATTGTTCGCCTCCGCCCGCGCTCATCCACGCGCTGGTGAAATCGAACGGGCCGCCGATCCGCACGCGCCGCTGCTTGTCGTACAGCTTCACTTCCGCCACCTGCCAGGTGGTGACGCTCGGGGCGTCGAACTCCATGCGGTAGAANNCCGCGCTCCCCAATTCCTTCCACGTCTGGCCATCGTCGCAGCCGGAGACGGTAATCTTCCAACCGGCGGGCTGCTCTTGGTTGGCTTGCCCGCGCGCGATCACCTCGAAGCGATCCACCTCCAGCGGGCCGTCTCCGCCCTCCTGGCCGAGCTCGAGCCACGGCTTCGCCCCGCGAAGAATTACGGTCGAGGTGACGTTATCGTCCAGAACAATCTCGCGCTGGCTCTTCAGCGGAACGGCCGCATCGTTGGTGGCCGAGGAGAGCCAGCGGGGCAGGGCAGTGGNNAGGTTGCGGTAAGTGGCGCCATCCACCACCATCGCCGGGGAAAAGTCCTCTTTGGGGTCGCCCGGGTACACGCCAATGCCGCGGGTGTACTCCTGCGCCTGCGTCATCGCTACGGCCAACACGCCTAGCAGAAGAATCCGTCTCATGATTCACCTCGTCGCCGTGAAACCACTTATAATCTCACGCTGAGGCTCTATCGGCATCCCTATGAAGATTGGAAACGCGGTCCTGTGCCTGGCGGCGCTCGTTGTCGCTGCCCAGGCCGCCAATACGCTCGAAACCACCGTTATCGATGTGGAAGGCGGCAAGGCCGTGCTGACGGTGTCGCCCTCCGGCGAATCCTTGCTCTTCGACTTGGGCTGGCCGGGATACGGCGGCCGCGACGTCAACCGCATCGTTGAGGCGGCCAAAGCCGCCGGCCTGAAGCAGATTGACTACCTGGTGATCTCGCATTATGATATCGATCATCTGGGTGACGTTCCGGCGCTGGTAGCCGCCTTCCCCGTGAAACACATCGTGGACAATGGCTCTCTACAGACCTTTGGCCGGGATTTCGAAGCGCGATACAAGCCCTTCGCGGCGGTGCGCGACGCCATGCCCCACATGTCCGTCAAGCCGGGAGACAAAATCCCCATCACGGGCATGGATGTGACGGTGTTGGAGGCCGCCGCCAAAGGCATCGCGACCGCGCTGCCCGGCGCCGGAGCCCCTAATCCGGCCTGCGCCGCCACTCCCCAAAAGCCTGAGAACGCCGGCGATCACGAGGACAACATGTCCATCGGGCTGCTCTTCACGCTGGGCAAATTCCGCATGTTGGACCTCGCGGATCTGGAAGCCTTTTACCAGTACAAACTGGTGTGCCCCAACAATCTGATCGGGACCGTGGACGTTTATCAGGTGAGCGTGCACGGCCAGGAGAAAGGCATATCCGGGGTGCTGGAGCCGGCCATCCACGCGCGCGTGGCCATCATGGCCAACGGCCCGCGCAAGGGCGGCGATCCCGCCAGTTGGCCCATCCTTCGCGGCGTGCCCGGATTGGAAGACATCTGGCAAGTCCACTTCTCGCTGGCCGGCGGCCCGGAGCGCAATCCGCCCGAGGACTACATCGCCAATCTTGACGCCGCCTGCCAGGGCAAGTGGCTCCGGCTATCGGCCCAGCCGGATGGTACATTTACAGTCACGAATTCCCGCAACGGTTTTAGCAAGACGTACAAGCCTCGCAATTAGCGAAACAAGGAGGGCGCCATGCCAAACGACGATTCCAGCCGCAGGGATTTCCTGGGCCATGCCGCGACGCTCGGTTCCGTACCGCTCATCGGGACCGCATTCGCCGCCGGCCCCAACCAGGCGAAATCGGTCCCGAAAACGCACGGTGGCAAGTCTGTCATCATCCCCACCCACGAACACGCCGGCGATATCGACGAGCGCATCGACTTCCCTCCCGGCTGGGACGTGAACGTCATGCAGATGGCCGGGCACGACGCGCCGGTCATCACTCCCAAACAACTGGCCGATCAAATGGACCAGCCCATCGGCACGAAGCCGCTGCGCGAACTCGCCCAGGGCAAGAACCACGTCGTCATCACCTTCGACGACCTTACCCGCACCACCCCCACCTATGTGATGACGCCCTGGGTGATCGGCGAACTCCTGGCCGCCGGCGTCAAGCCCGAGAACATCCTGTTCCTGGGATCCTTCGGCACGCACCGCTGCATGACCGCGGACGAAATCCGCCTCAAGCTCGGGAAGGATATCGGCAATAAATACGCCTGGATGAACCACAACGCGTTCGACTGCCTGAAGGAAGTGGGCACCACTACGCGCAAGAATAAGGTCCTGCTGAATCAGACGTTTATGGGGGCGGATTTAAAGATTTGCTTGAGCGGCATCAAGGTGCACTACGACGCCGGTTACGGCGGGGGCGCCAAAGCCGTCCTGCCGGGCGTCGCCGGCCTGCCCACCATCGAATATAACCATCAGGTGATTCTCCCGCGGAACAAGACTACCGGCCCGGTCAAGATCTTCAAGAACGAAATGCGGCTGGACCTGATTGAAGCCGCCCAGTTCGCCAAGGTGGATTTCACCGTTCAGCTCCTCTACAACCAGAAGCTCAGACCTTTGCGCGCCTACAGCGGCGACATTGTGGACGCCCACCATACCGCCGTCCGCCTGGCCGCCAAGACGTATTGCACGCCCACCTATAAGGACGCCGATATCGTGGTTGCCAACGCCTACCCGCAGTGCGCGCAGCCCTATCACGGCGGGACGTGGATCGGCCTTTCGGTGAAGCAGGGCGGCACCGGGGTCCTAATCATCCAGCACCCGTTGGGGTACGACCCGGTGCATTACCTGAACAACAAAGTCGCCGGCGCCCGTGGCCAAACCTACTGGGACCTGCACCGGCACACGCCGCGCCCAGGCCCGAAGGGCTCCCACACCATCGTCTATTCGCAATACATGAGCCGCACCATGATGGACAACTACGGGACGGACGCGGACTTCTGCACCACCTGGGCCGACGTCGTCAAAATCCTCCGCCAGCGCCACACTGGAAGCGACGTCAAAGTTGCGGTCTACCCCTACGCCGGCATGCAGCACCAGGAAATCGAACTGGACGGATAAGACCGACACGGTTTCGGGGGGCTGCGCGAACTGTGGTCGCGCCGTTAGGCGATCACCATCGATACAGCGGAAAAGTCGGGAAGCCAAAGGGACGCCAAATCCTCACGGGACGCGCAAGACTAATGGTCACCACTTATTAATCCCCACTATCCCCTTCCGATTACCGCCCCCCTCGGGTTCCCCGTGGATAGTTCGCCTGCCGTCACGGTCCGCGCCGTGGCGGAACAGAACTTTCGCCTACTGTAGAACCGTCGGCACGGAAGTCAGCGTGCCGTATGGACTGGCCCTAAGGCCAAGACCCATCATCGGGGCACCGGTGAACCTAACGATGCCTTGTTGGCCAGCCGTGAATGACCAATTTTGGTTCGACGGCCCAGGGTTGACCATAAAGGCCGTGTGGCCGTTGGCTGCAAAAGATATCGTCTGCGGCGAGCCCAGCGCGTTGCCGTTGACATCGAAAAACGTGGCCGTGATGGTGGCCGCGGAGGCAGATAGACTCCCGATGGCGATGCCCGTCGCGAAACCGTTCGTGTTGTCGAAGGGCAAGGTCATCGTGGACAGCGATACCTGGCTCTGAAGAGGAACGGTCCCCTCCCAAGGCGTAACAAATCCGGAGGCTCCCTCCGCCAGTCCTCCAGGTGCGTAGCGGAAGACCGCGAAGCCGCTCACGGCCGACGTTCCCAGCAGGTCAATCCATCCTTCCACGTTGGGAGCCAGACCCAAGCCGCCTCCGATCGCCAAAGTGGTATTGGGGTTGAGGACGCGATCCAGTGTGGTGAGGGTCTGCACCTGCGAGTTGCCCTGTTGCGTGATGGTAAGAGGCACGGGCACAGGGGTCCCGGCGGAGGTCTTGAAAACCTGCGTCCCATCGTCCCCATGGAAGACCAGTCTAATGGGGACCGCCGCCGAGGAACTATTCATGACCCAGATCGTAGTATCCCAGCCGCCGCCGGCCGCGAATTGGGAAAGGACTCCCATCCGCGCCAGCGAGCCCACCACGGGAATGACCGTCAGAGCGAATGGCTTGGTAGCCGTTGCGGCGGCGCTGTCCGTGACCCGAGCCGTGAAACTATATGAGCCCGCCGTCGTGGGCGTGCCGGAGATTGTGCCGGCGCCATCTAGCGTGAGGCCGCCGGGCAACGCGCCAGACGTCAGCGACCAGTAATACGGCGGCGTTCCCCCCGTCGCGCTGAGAGTTTCCGAATACGAGCTGCCAACGAACCCCGAGAGCAGGCTCGCGGGAGTGGCAACCGCAAGCGCCGGTCCACTCTCCAGCACGTTAGCGACATCATTCGCCGTCGCTGAGACCGAACCGCCGCCCGAGACGGTTACCTGGTTGGTAACCTGCGATGATGCATTCGATGCCACGTTGGTGGTCACGGTGATGGGCGAATAGCTCGACGAAGCGGACAGGGAATCGCTCCGAAAGCAGGAATTGGAGGAGCAGGTCCAGCTGGCTCCGGTCATCGATATGAGCGTCAACCCGGAGGGCGCGGTCTCAGTCACCGTTACCGTCCCACTGGTCGGGCCGGCCGAGGCGGCATTGGAAACTATGACCGTGTACGCTGCCCCGTTCTGCCCCTGCGTGAAGCTTCCAGTGTGCGATTTTGCAATGGCTAGAATCGGCGCAGAAGCTGCCATGATGTTGATGGAATCCCNNTTGTTACATAGCCAGGTATCGGCAGGTTAGGTAGATTTGCGGGCACGAAGGACGCCAAAATTGTCTGATCGCTCCACGAAGACACCGGCAGGAGATAAGCAGTTGTGGAACCGGGAGCACTAGCAAGTACCTGGCACCCTGAGCACAATTGTGACCCGAATCCCAAGCCACTAATAGTTATCGTTGAGCCTGTACCAACTGTCAATCCAGGGGCGTTTATCAGCGGACCGACGGAGCGAATTGTAGGCGAGTCTTTGTAGTACATTGCCATTCCTCCGCCTGAAACTGCGCTCAGATTTCCTGATAACCATCCACCGGTGGAATTATACAGAGTCACATTGTAATTGCCGGCCGGAACCCATTCATCGTAAAACAGGCTTGAGACCGAGTTGCTGGGACCCGGCGCAAAACTCAAATTCGCGCTTGTCACCATGGAAGTCAGGTTAGTGAGGTACTGATCGTTGGCGCTTTTCTCGCCAATGACCACGCCACCGTACCCCGATAGGTACGGGTCCTGGCTCGGAGGTGTGCCGATCGTCGTCCATGTCGCCGTGTCCGCGAGAAAGGACTGGATGATCCGATACGTAGGGTGCAAAGTACTATCGATGTAAGCAATGCCTGGACCAATACAGCCTAACCAGCTGCCCTCGACGCTGCTCGCCGTCCCCGTAAAATCGATGTGACAATAATCAACAATGCGGGTTCGTACGTCCGGTTCGGCGTACAAACCTGAAAAACTGGTCAACTTAAGAGAGGCGCTNNAATTGGTTCCATTTGGCGAGATCAAACAGAAACTGGCTTCCGGGCTTCATCTCGTTTGTTTGTGACCCAGCGAAGAAAAAGACATCCGCCGCTGGGTTATCGGCCTGAAACGATCCGAAATGAGGTGTTGCGATAAAGATTGCTTTTCGGACGTGTGGATTAGGCGGGGGGTCAAATACACCCGAAGCTATCTGCTTTCCAGACAGGTATGATCGTATAGTGAGCCCGCCCATGCTGTGGGCAATCAGGTCCACCTGGGGTACCGGCGTGCCGTTGTCGTACTGGATTGAGCCTATGGCCTGGGCAAGATCGCCGCCGAGTGTCTCGATGGAACAGTTTGGACAAGCTGCGCAGTTATCGAACCAGTACACTACCGGTACGTTGTCCCCCACCGGCGGGGGCTGGGTAAGGTCGCTCGCCAAATCCCCGAAGGTTTCAGACGCGGCAGACAGTGGGCAATTGCTGGTCAAACCCGGCGCTTGCCAGCCATTCAGGAGTATCACGGGCGGTTCTGTTGCGTTCGAGGGCACGGGTGTCAACGCATCGACCGTAATACCCAGGGTCGTGTCGCGCCTCTCGCCTCCCTTAGCAGTAACCGATAGGGTCACAGTGTATTCGCCGGCTTTCATCGCGATGGAAGCGGCGAGGAAGATTCGATCAGCGGCCCGATTCGGCCCGACAACGATTCCGTGCGCTTCCTGGCCGTCGATCTCGACGCTTCGGATCTGGGCATGCAACAGGAAATCTAGCGTGTCGGGCGGCGCGTCAATCTCGGCGGATTCGCCCGCCCGTAGTCGGTACTGGGCCTGGTGCAGCGTCAATGGCCGTATCGCACGGCTCATGCCGGGCGCTTGTGGGACTTGGGCGGTCGCAGCGATGGCGCCCAACATCAGCGCTGCAAGTGCGGTGCGGCGGGAAAGATCTGGCACGGTGGCCCTCCTTCTTGGGACGGAAAAAAGCCAGCCTAAGTATACACCAGTTCACCGCTAGTTTCGCACCTTAATCTCTCCGACTTTGGTCTTCCCAATTGGGCGGCCGGCGGGGGTGGTGCCCTGATCGCGGGGCGCGCCCGAGCCCTCATCCGGCGAGACGCGCGGCGGTCCTATTCGGTTTGTCGCGGCCCACAAATCGTTCATCAGGCTGGGCGGGAAATCGTCGTCGTCCTGCC
>PLGA01000225.1:0-169 GCA_003139735.1 Bryobacterales bacterium
GCTCGGCGCGCTCCTCGTCCGGGAAGAGCGGCCTCGCATCTTTCAGGAATCGCTCCGTCTCCACTACGGTCATCGGAGCGGCGGGCATGTATCCCTACTCTACGCGATTTGCGTATAGTTGGCAACCATGAGACCGCGTAGTGGCTGCAAAAAACGGGATTGTTGGAAA
>PLGA01000225.1:265-7360 GCA_003139735.1 Bryobacterales bacterium
ATCGACCTCGGCACCACCAATTCGGCGCTGGCTTATATCGACGAACGGGAGGCGGAGGACCGGGACTTTCCGCCGGTGCATGTCTTCGAGACGCCGCAGCTTGTGGCGGCGGGGCGCACGGAGGCTCGGCGGACGCTGCCTTCGTTTTTGTTTCTGGAAGAGGGGCAGCCGGTTGGCGCTTACGCGCGCGACCAGGGCGCGCTGGTTCCGACGCGGCTGGTGCATTCGGCCAAGTCCTGGCTTTCCAATCCGGACGTGGACCGCACGGCCAAAATCCTGCCATGGGACTCGCAGGAAACCGGGCGGGTGCTCTCGCCGGTGGAGGTGTCGGCGCGCATTATCGGCAAGTTCCGCGAGGAGTGGGACCGGGCGATGGGCGCGCCGCTGGCCGAGCAGGAGATTGTGCTCACGGTCCCGGCGTCGTTCGACGAAGAGGCCCGCGAACTCACCGTGATGGCGGCGCGCGACGCGGGTCTCGAAAAGCTGACGCTGCTGGAGGAGCCGGCGGCGGCGTTCTATTCGTGGATCTCCAACAACCTGGCGCTATCGCGCAAGAAGCTGTTCGACGGGCAGACGGCGCTGGTGTGCGACGTAGGCGGCGGCACCAGCGATTTCAGCCTGATCCGCGTCTCGCGCGACGGCGACCTGGTCAACTTCACGCGCACGGCGGTGGGCAAGCACCTGCTGCTGGGCGGGGATAACCTAGACCTGACGCTGGCGTGGCTGGTGGAAACCAAGCTGGGCGCGCAACTTTCCATCCGCCAGCGGAGCGCGCTGCGGAGGCAGTGCTCGGCGGCCAAAGAGAAGCTGCTGAACGACGCGAACCTCAAGAGCGTCGAAATCACGGTGCTGGGCGCGGGCACGGCGCTGGTCGGGCGGTCGCTGAAGAGCGAGATTCTGCGCGAAGAGGCGTTGGAGTTGGCGCTCGAAGGGTTTCTGCCGTTCACGGAGCGGGGGGAAGCGCCGAAGGAAGAAAAGCGCAGCCTGTTCCGGGAACTTGGACTGCCCTACGTTTCCGACGCGGCCATCACGCGGCACCTGAACGCCTTTCTGGAACCCACGGGGCAGACGCCGGACGCCATCCTGTTCAACGGCGGCTTCTTCATTCCGGAGATCCTGCGGACGCGGGTGGCCGATGTGGTGGAGCGATGGTACGGACGGCGGCCGGAGATTTTGGAGAATTCGGAACTGGACCTGGCGGTGGCGCGCGGGGCGGCCTATTACTCTTACGTGCGGTCGACCGGCAGCGGCGTGCTGGTGCGCGGCGGATTGCCGCGAACCTACTTCATCGGCCTGGGCGAGCCGGGCGAAGGGAAGTTTCCGGCAGTGTGCCTGGTTCCGCGCGGCGCCGAGGAGGGATCGGCCATTGAGATCGATAATGGCGCGCTGCAACTGGTGGCCAACCGGCCGGTATCGTTCCGTCTGTACAGCTCGCTCAGCCGCACGGGCGACCGCGTGGGAGACGTAGTGGAGTTCGCGGCGGACGATCCCGAACTGCACATGCATGCGCCGCTCGACGCCGTGATCCGCTACGGCAAGAAGGCCGAGGAGCGGCTGATTCCGGTGAAGCTGGGAGCGCGGCTGACGGAAATCGGGACGCTCGAAACGTGGTGCGAGTCGAAGACCGGAGACAACCGCTGGAACCTGCAATTCGAGCTGCGCAAGAAGGCCGCGGCAGTGGCCGAACGCAAAGCGGCGGCGGTGGTGAGCGAGCAGGCGATGCGGAATTCGCTGGAGCTGATCCAGGCGGTGTTCTCGCCTAATGCGAAATCTCCGGTGGCGCCGGAGGAGGTTCCGGCCAAGCTCGAACAGAGCATGGGGCTGGGAAGGAATTCGTGGCCGCTCTCCGCCATACGGCAAATCGCCGACGCATTTCTGGCGGCGGCCGATGGGCGCAAGAAGAGCCCGGCGTACGAGATCCGCTGGCTCAACCTGTGCGGGTTCTGCCTGCGGCCGGGGTTCGGGTATCCGGGCGACGATTTCCGCATCGAGCAGGCGCGGCGCGTGTACGCCGCCGGCCTGACGTACGCAAACCAGACGCAGTGCGAAATCGACTGGTGGATTTTCTGGGGACGCGTGGCGGGCGGGCTGAACCGCAATCAGCAGACGGACATCTACCAGCGGCTCTCGGCGAGCTTGCTGCCGCGCGGCGCCAAGAAGCCGCAGCGCATTAACGCGTCGCTGCTGCGCGAGATGTGGCGCACGGCGGCGAGCCTGGAATTACTGCCGATCGGCACGAAGACGGAGTTGGGGGAGGCGCTGATCCGGCGCGTGAAGGCCGGGGATTTCAAGGAGAGCGAATTGTGGTGCCTCTCGCGGCTGGGGGCGCGGAAGCTGTTTTACGGGCCGATCAATCTGGTTGTGCCACCCGCGACGGCGGCGCGCTGGGCCGAAGCGCTGCTGAACGTGGCGAACGCCGGCGACGCGCTGGCGGCCCTGGCGCGGCGTTCGGACGATGCCATGCGCGATCTGCCCGCCGTTACCTACGAGAGCGTCAAGCGGAAGCTCGCGGCGATGCCGCACGCGGAGCGGCTACTGGCGGTGCTCGAAGGCGAAGCGGGAGACGAACGGGCGCTCGAGCGGATCTTCGGAGAAGAATTGCCGTCGGGGCTGGTGCTGGCTGGGTAGCGCCGCGGCTGGCGGGCGAGTTCGTGCCGGTGGCTTTTGGGCGCTCGCACGGCCGTCAGGGCGCACGGTAGATCTCACGCCATCCACCGGTCGGGATCAACACTCCCACGATAGCTCCAATGATGGCGCCGAGGGGAGTAATAACCTCTTTGCCGGCGTTGGGCACGATATTGAAATGAGAGCCTTCATCGCTGTGATCGACGGCGGCGCCAATGGCCAGACCGGCGCCGGCGCCGACGGCAAGGCCGATCAGCGTATTTCGCCCGCGGTGCGATTTGCCCTTCGACTCAACTTTCTTGATTTCCGTGCGCGACAACGTCTCTTGGCTTGCCGCCGTCTGGATGGCGAGCGAATCGGCCGTCACAACGCTCAGGTTTCCGCGCACCGTTCTCCCGCCGGAGAGCGCGACACGGATCCCGGCGCCGGGCGCCAGTTGGTTGAGGCCGTCCCAGTTGCCGGTGGACGCGTGTTGCTGGGCCGAGGCGTTTCCGGCAAGGCCCGCGAACAACAGCGCTGCAATTCCGAACGCGATCCCTGGCTTAGTCACGGATTCGACCTTTCCGCCGCGCAGGGCGCTGGCTTGGCAACGATTATACCAGCCGCACGAAGCGCCTATTTGAGGTAGGCTCGCAGGGCCGACACCAGATCGTCCGCGGCGCGAGTCTGCTCGTCGGTGGCGCTGTCATCGGCGGCGAGAATGTGAAATCGAATATGGCCTTCGATGACCTCCGCCATCAGCGCGTCCATGGCGCCGCGGCAAGCGGAGATGTTGTGAAGCACCTCGGCGCACTCCCCTTCCTGATCGAGAGTTCTCTCAATTGCCGCCACCTGGCCCATGATTCTGCGGACCCGGTTTAGCAGCCTCTTCTTCTCTTCCTGGGTGTGCGCCATGTGAATATTCTGTCACAAAGAATAGCCGCAAAAGAGCTTGACGTGGATACCCCGGCCGGTATACTCTATTTTTGGGAGAGGCCCGATTGGGCCGCCCAATTCCAGGTGAGAGGAGGCCCATGCCGTCCGACGGTGGTAATCGTCGATTGCGCGAACAGCAGTGTACCGAGTCGGCGGAGCCTCCGTCCCTGGACCGCTCCTCCTTCTGACTCTCTAGCTTCCGCTATTCGCGCTGGACTTAGCAGGCTGCTGAAAAAGGCGCATGAGCCGGCGGATCTTGGGCATTTTGCCCAAAAATCAAAGGGCGCGCCATTTAGAACCGGCGTGTTACGGGTTCGGATTTGGGCAATTTGCCCAAATCGCATCCGAAGGGAGCGTCTTTCAGCAGCCTGTTAGAGCCTTCGTTCTGTGGACGGTGGGTAGAGTCACATGCGTGTGAAAATCATGAAGAGGGGTCGCGCTGCGGTGCGGTGGATCCAGCGAATCCTCGACGTTCGTCTGCCGATGGATATCGTAGCCGGGATCGGCCCCCGCTAAGGGGCTTCCCAACAAGGCAAGGTCTGCGTGGACGGGCGAGAAAAATGACGATTAAGAACAGACCAGTCTGGCTTCTCACGGTGGCGTTGCTGCCGCTAGCGGCGGCCACTGCGCAGCCCGGCGCCGGCGACCAGGGGCCCGACCAGACCGCCGGCGCGGCAACTTCGGCGAACAACGCGGCCCCAGCCTTGGGGCCGGAGCCGGAGCGCTGGAACCTGTACTACCAAGCCACTTCCATCGGCCAGTACCACGGCAGCTTTCCGTCCCCCTATTCGAGCCCGTTCAGCCTGCAGGGCCACCCCGAAGCCGAAGCCTCACTGACCACCACCCTGTTCTTCGGACTGCGCCTGGCGACGAACACGCTGCTCTATTTCGACCCCGAGATCGCCGGCGGCCGCGGGTTCAGCGGCGCCACCGGCCTGGCCAATTCCCCCAACGGCGAGATGCCTCGTGTGCAGACGGCCACTCCCAAACCGTATCTCGCGCGGCTCTACTTCACCCAGGATTTCGGTTTCGGGACGGAACGCGAGGCCACCGACAGCGATCAGAATCAACTCGCGGGCAGCCGTCCCATGACGCGCTATTCCATCACCGCCGGCCGTTTCGCCATCACCGATTTCTTCGACGACAACCGCTATTCCCACGACCCGCGCACCCAGTTCATGGGCTGGGCCGTCATGTATAACGGCGCGTGGGATTATGCCGCCGATACGCGCGGCTATACCTGGGGCTGGGTCCACGAGTTCCACACCCGCAACTGGTCCGTGCGCTACGCCAGCGCCGCCATGCCGCGCGTGGCCAACGGCGAACGCTTCGACCGCCAACTGTTGCGCGACCGCAGCGACGTGTTCGAAGGCGGGTTCCACGCCAAAATCCGCGAACACGAAGGGGCCGTCCGCCTGCTCTCCTATTTCAACCGCTTCGATGGCGGCGCCTACGCCGACGCCATCCGCCGCGCTCAGGCAACCGGCGCGCAGCCCGACATCACCATCGGTCCCAAGCCCGGCACGCTCAAGTACGGCTTCGGCGTCAGCGCCGATCAGGAGATCCTAAAAGACCTCGGCGTCTTCGGCCGCCTCGGCTGGAACGACGGCAAGACCGAGAGCTTCGCCTTCACCGCCATGGATCGTCTCGCCACGCTGGGCGTTTCTCTCAACGGCTCGCGCTGGCATCGTCCCGGAGATACCGCGGCCACCGCGCTCACCGTCGGCGGCCTCTCCGCGGTGCACGCCCAATACCTCGCAATGGGCGGCTACGACTTCCTAATTGGCGACGGCGCACTCCGGTACGGCCCCGAAACGTCTTGGGAGACATACTACTCCGTGCGCGTCATGCCGTTCCTTTTCGCCACCTTCGGACTCGACCACGTCGATAACCCCGCCTACAACCGCGACCGCGGCCCGGTCTGGATCGGCTCCTTCCGCCTCCACGTGGAAACAGGCAAGAAGTGAAGGCCGGATGCAGGCGCCTACTGCGGGGCAATCCGGATCACGAAGGCCAACTGCGCGACCGCGTCCAGTTTTTCCACCGCGATATGCCCGGTTAACTCATTGCCCTCCTGGCCCGCGATGGTGAAACCAGCTTTGCGCAATTGATCGAGCGCATCCGCCGGCGCGTCCGTGAGGGTTATCCGCACGGGGGCCTCGCCGCTGCGCATGCCCTGGACCAACGCGAGGAGCGACGGGTCGATTTTCGCGGTCTCCTTGGCAGCGGAAACGGTCGTTCCGGCGGCCTGAGCCCGTAGCAACGCCACCGGCGCGGGGACAGCCACATCCGGGGTCGCAACAAGTGCGGCCACACCCACGGGGCCCCCGCCTCCACCCCTGCCGCCGCGCGCCTGGCCCAGTTGGCCCGCGAAGACCGGCCCGGCCCGCACGAGCGCCGTGGCCGCCAGGGGCCGGGGAAGTTCCGGACGCCCCACGACAAACGCGCGCTCGAAGGCGGGCGCCGGACCTGAAGTTGGCTTGAATGAGGGCGGCATCAGCATGGCAGGCGGATGCGCCGCTGCCTTCTTCACGCTTTCGAGGTCGAAGATGCGTTGGGGCCGCGCCGGCCCCGGCGGCAGCGACCCGTTCACATCGACCGTGGTCGGCTGGGTCGCCACCACCACCACTCGCGGCGGCGTAAAGTGCACCTGCCGCGCCATGTATCCGCACAGCGTCACGAAGCAAGCCACGGCCGCGAGACCCACGGCGTGCCCCCACATCCACCTTGCCGCGCGCCGCCGCCAGGTTGCGGGAGCCTCGCCGAGCGCCGCCAGAAGCTGCGCCTTTACGGCCGGGTCGCGCAACAGGTCGCGCAGGGACTGCTCTTGCGCCAGAGCGTCAAACAACTGCTGGTCCTCCAACGCGGTTTCGAAAAGCGCGCGACGCTCCTCCTCGGTGAGCGTGCCGGTGGCGTAGCCTCCCAGCATTTTCCGAACTTGATCCCGGCTCATCGCTTTCCCGGCTCCCAATGGCCGCCCATCAACTCCAGCAGGTGCTTGCGGCACCGGTGGTCCCAAGTATAGATCGTGTTGATGGCGGCCGCCCCCATGATCTTCTGAATCTCCGGAAACGACTTCCCCTGAAGTTTCAGTCGGATCAACTCGCGGCAGCGTTCTCCCAATTGCCCCACGGCGGCGGTGAGGCGATCGAGCATCTCCTTTCGCTCCAGGTAATCGGCCGGGTTGGAATCGAGATCCGGCAGCGGAATATCGGTGACCGAGACCTGGTTGTACTCCCCCCTGCGGACCGCTTTCCGGCGCAGGCTCATGATCTTGAACCGGACAATCTGGAGGGAAAGCGGCAGCAGATCTTCCGGGCGCTCGAGATGCGCGTACTTCTCGTGCAGCAGCATGAGGGTCTCCTGCGCCACATCCTCCGCGGCATCGCTCGAACCATGAAATGCCACGAAGGCGACGATCCTTTCACGAAGCTTGGCCAGGACCTCTTCGCGCTCCACAGGTTCAGTGAAATCATAGCACCGTCGCGCGGCGGAGCAGGTCGTGCTTTCGCCCCTGAGGAATGCGGATGGCTGCGCGACATAAGAGCCCAGACC
>PLGA01000040.1 GCA_003139735.1 Bryobacterales bacterium
GTGGTTTGCATACTGGAATGACCAAGCCAGAGAGACACCTTCCGGAGATCCTTGGTGGCTTGCAGGATGGTCAGAGCGCAGGTATGCCTCAGGACATGTGGTGAAACATGCTTTGATGAGAGCGTTGAACAGCGCGTCTCAGCGGTATGGACATGCTTACGCAGGATGTACTCGAAACCGGCGCGAGTCATGGCATCATTGCGAGCATTGGGGAACAGTTCTGGAACCCGGACTTCACCGCGGACAGACAGCCACGCACGAACCGCGGATGCCGTTTCTTTCCACAGCGGCAAGCAACGTTCTTTTCGGCCTTTGCCGTGAATCAGAACGCTGGCTTGAGGTTGCAAGGTCATATCTTCGATCCGGAGTCCCACCAGTTCAGAGACCCGCAGTCCACCCGCGAAGCAAAGATGAAGCATCGCTCGGTCGCGGATGCCGTCCCGGATACTTGGGTCAGGGGCATCCAGGATCGATTGCACCTCCTGCGCAGTGAGGTGTCTGACAAGCCGGGTGTCCGTCTTTTTCGCCGGGATGGCCAGAATCCGTTGGATCTGCTCCAGCGCCGACGGCACGCGATATTCCATGTAGTGCCNNGCATGAAAGATTTGATGGCTGCGAGCCGGATATTTCTGGAACCAGCGCCATTGCCACGACTTGTTTCCAGATGGTTCAGGAAGTTCACGATGAGCGGAGCGTCCAACTGTTCCAGTTGCAGTTGTGAGGGCGGCAGCTTAATGCAAGCGCTGGCGTATTCGAACAGAAGCCTGAAGGCATGCGCATAGGAGTCGCAGGTGTTGGGGCTGGCGCGCCGCTCGATGGGCAAGCGCTGCTGGAGGAAGGCTGCGATGTGTGGGGCGAGAAGGATCATGGCCGGCCGCCAGTGAAGAAGCTTTGGCACGAATCCGCGATGTTTCGCATCAGATCCGGTGTCGCCTCCAGATACCAGTACGTATTGGCGACCTTGCTGTGGCCGAGGTACGTAGACAGCGCCAACATATGTTTTGTGATTCGATCACGTCCATCAGGGCAGGTNNGGAATGGATCGTGGGGCGTGGAAGGCCTGCTCCACGAGGGAGGCTGATCTTCTCGGCAATGTCGTGGAATGCGGTTTCGGCATCATGCAACAGCAACGGGCGCCTCCGCAAGGAAACGAACACGTGATCATCCAGTGGCGTATAGGCGCGCCTCCGCTTGAGGTACTGTTCCAAGCCGGCCTGCGTAGTCTCGTGAAGGGGAACGAGGCGGCTTTTACGGAACTTCGAACAGCGAACCACAAGACCGTCTGCGGTGATGTCCTGAAAACAGAGATGGATTGCTTCCGACACGCGAAGCCCGGTACACGCCAGCAAGGCGAAGAACGTTTTGTAGGTGTGCCCGCGAAAGGTATTGCGTTTACCCAACTCAGATGCGGCTTGGAGGATGCGCTGGATTTCGTCCGTGGAAAAGATGTACGGGACNNGCCGTAGACCGTGGGCGGTACCTCGTGATGTGGATCTTCCGCGCGAATGTACCGCGCAAATCGAATCACCTGGCCAAGCCGGCGCGCTCGTTGACAGAGCGACGGTGCCGATCCAGCCCACTCGATGGCGGTCTCCTTGCTGACGTAGTGCTGGCCCGCCGCATCGGAGAACGCGGCGAAGCTCTGCAACAGGCTTCCTTCGGACCGGAATGCGAATCCCGTGGCGCGGAGTACAGCAATGTACGACTCCACAGACTTAGTCAGCATGATTTCACCTCGGGCCAAGGTTGCGTAATCTGTCGCAAGTTGACGACATCTACTTTGGCGTAGATCTCCGTGGTCGCGGTGGAACGGTGTCGGAGCACCTCCGCGATCTCCTGCAACGACGCGCCTTGCCGGAGCATAGAGCTTGCTACCGAATGGCGGAGGACATGGGCCGCACCACGGCTTGGGCAAACGACGCCAGCCCGGCGCATGGCCTGCGCAGCGATCATCGAGATTGCAGCGTGGTTCGCGAGAGCGTGAAAGGGTGCTCGGGATCGAATAAACAGAGCATCCACGGCGGTCTGAGGACGACCGTCCTTGATGTAGCTGGCGATCGCATCGCCAATCTCCTGCGTCAGCGGCATCATTGTCTGACGTCGCCCCTTCCCTGAAACAGAGAGCCCAGCTTCCTTCCAATCGATATCGCCCAACCGAAGTTGCACGAGGTCGCCCGCGCGAAGGCCCAGGCGAGCTAGCAAGAGTAAGATGGCACGATCCCGTTTGCCTACTGCCGTTCNNTTGTTGTCGGCGATCAGAAAGCGCAGAAACATGCGGACGGCCGTAGTGCACTTTTTCGCCGCTGCCCATCCACACCGTTGACTGGCATCCAAGATAAACTGGCGCAACTTGTGAGCATCAAACCGGCCTGGGTCTTCTCCCAGGCTCTTCAACAACTCACGCAGGTGAAGGCTGTAATTATAGAGCGTGGCATCGCAGGTGCCGCGTTGCTGGCGCATCCAGCCGCGGAACGCGACCAAAAGGACCGGATCCACGACGATTTCCTGTCCGCCCCGGGTCGTGACGATATCGGCGAACCGGGCATATCGGAGAAACAGAAGCGCACCCTTTCGGAGGTCTCGCGGGTGTGCGCGGCCATATCGTGGGCATCGGCATCGATTCAGGTGCCGCACGAAGTCCTCGATCATCCGTTCGTCCAACGTGGCGACCGTTCCGCCTTTCCGACCAGTCCAATGAATCAGGTGCTCGGCCGCTCGAATGTGCCGCCGAGCCGTTATCTCTGCATAGCCCGCCTTGCACAACTCTTTAGCAAACCCTTCCAGCAAGC
>PLGA01000201.1 GCA_003139735.1 Bryobacterales bacterium
TACTGCAACCGGCTGGCGCTCATGTACGCCGGCAAAGTGATCGCCTTGGGCGCTCCCGCGCAATTGAAACGCGACCTCGCCGAGCACAACCTGCTGCGCCTCGATACCGCCGCGCCGCTCGATACCATGCGCGCCATCGAGGGCCAAGACGGCATCCTCGAAGTCGCCGTATTCGGCAGCGGATTGCACGTCGTCGTAGACGATGTTGCGGCAGCCATGGAGCGCATTCGCGGCGCGCTGGCGGCCCAAGGCATCGCCGTACNNCCTGGGCCTGGCGCTGGCCATGCCGGCCATGATGCTGCTTCTCTACGGCTTCGCGCTCAGCCTCGACGTGGACCACGTGCCCGTCCTGCTCTACGACCAGGATGGCACCGCCGCCAGCCGCAGCCTGGAACGCGACTTTCGCGGCTCGCGCTTCTTCGACGTCACCGGCGAGGTCGACGACTATCGCGAGATCCAGCGCGGCATCGACCGCAATACCATCCTCATGGGCATCGTCATCCCGCGCGATTTCGGCAAGGATCTCATGGCCGGACGCGGATCGAGCGTCCAACTGCTNNATGCGCGTCTGGTACAACAGTTCCCTGCAATCCAAGAACTTCGTGGTTCCCGGCCTGGTCGCCATCATTCTCATGATTCTCACCGGCCAGTTGACCACGCTCACCATCGCGCGCGAGTGGGAAATGGGGACCATGGAGCAGGTCCTTTCCACGCCGCTGCGCCCCGTCGAAATGGTGTTGGGCAAAATGCTGGCCTATTTCGTGGTCGGGTTGGTGGACGCCGTCCTCGCCTTCGTCTCCGGAGTGGTCGTCTTCCAGGTGCCGTTCCGGGGAAGCCTCCTGGTGCTCGCCGTTTCCACTCTGGTGTTCCTGTGCGGCGCCATGTTTTGGGGCATCTTCATCTCGGCCGGCGCCAGAAGTCAAGTCGTGGCCTATCAAATGGGCATGCTGACCACTTTCCTGCCGGGCTTCCTGCTTTCCGGATTCGTGTTCTCCATCGACACCATGCCCAAGTGGATTCAGGCAATCAGCATCGTGGTGCCCTCGCGCTATTTCATCACCATCCTGAAATCCGTGTTTCTGAAGGGCGTTGGACTGGAGATCCTCTGGCCGCAGCTCGTCTATCTGGTGATCTTCAGCGCGTTCGTGTTCTGGCGGTCGGTGCGCAGAATGCACCAAAAGGTGGCGTGAACCATGTGGGAACGAATCGGCGTCATCCTCAGGAAAGAATTCATCCAGTTGTTCCGCGACCCGCGCATGCGGGCGCTGCTCTTCATTCCTCCCCTGCTGCAATTGATCATTTTCGGCTATGCCGTCACGCTCGACGTGGATAACGCCAAGATCGCCTGGATGGATGGCGACAACACGCCCGAGAGCCGCGCCCTGCTCGCCCGTTTCGAAGGCTCCGGCCGTTTCCAGTTAGTCGCCACGCTGCACAGCGAGCAGGAGGTGCAGAGCATTCTCGATCGCGGCGACGCCCACGCCGTGGTGCGCGTGCTCCCCAACTTCGCCCGCGATCTGGCGCGCGGCCGGACCGCCGGGGTGCAGGTGCTTCTCGACGGCACCAATTCGAATACCGCGTCCCTGGTCTCGGCCTACGCCGCCGGCGTGATCGCGGATTACTCCGAAGACGTGTCCCCGCGGCAGACCAAGAACGATCAGACCATTAAGCTCGAGGTCCGTAGTCCCGGTGCTCCGCCCACCATCATGGCCCAGGCCGCGCTGCCCGATACGCGCGTCTGGTTCAACCCCGACCTGCGCAGCCGCAACTANNAAAGAGATCGGCACCATGGAGCAGTTGATGGTTACGCCCATGCGCCCCATCGAACTGATGCTGGGGAAAACCATCCCGTTCGCGATCATCGGCCTGATGGACTTGGTGCTGGTCACGGCCGGCGCGCTGGTCATCTTCCGCGTTCCATTCCGCGGCAGCTTTCTGGTCCTGTTCTTCAGCGCGACCATCTTCCTGCTCACCAGCCTGGGGGCGGGCCTGTTCCTCTCCACCATTTCGCAGACCCAGCAGCAGGCCAACATGATGTCGTTCTTCTTCTCCAGCCCCGCCTTCATGCTCAGCGGCTTCAACTTCCCCATCCGCAACATGCCGGTGTCGGTGCAGTACCTGACGTATCTCAACCCGCTGCGGTATTTCATGGAAATCGTGCGCGGCGTCTTCCTGAAAGGCGTGGGCGTGGCGGTGTTGTGGCCGCAGATCCTGGCCATGCTGATCTACGGAACCCTGATCCTCTGGTTCAGCGCGATGCGCTTCCATAAGAGCCTGGACTAAACGTGGCGCAGGCACTCTTGCCTGCCGCGCCGGACTCGGCCCTACGTCCGCTCGGGCTTCATCACGGCGATGTAGCCGAGGTTGCGGTAGAGCTGGTTGTGGTCCAACCCGAATCCCACGACGAAGCGGTCGGGGATCTCGAAGCACCGGTATTTCACCGGCGTCTGCACGATCCGTCGGGAATGGCGGTCCAGCAGGGTGCATACCGAAAGCGAATTGGGCGCACGGCCGGCCAGCGTTTGCAACAGGTAGCGAAGCGTGAAGCCGGTATCCACAATGTCCTCCACCAGCAGCACGTCTTCGCCCTCGATGCTGTCGTCGAGGTCCTTGGCGATCCGCACCAGCCCAGGAGCCCCGCTGCGGTTGGAGAAGCTGGAAATGCCCAGAAAATCGATTTCGACCGGAACCTCGATGTGGCGCGCCAGGGCGGTGAGGAAGAATACCGAACCCTTGAGCACGCCGATCAGCTTGACTGATTTGCCTTCGTAGTCGCGCGTGATTTCGGCGGCCACTTCGCGGATGCGCGCGTCGATCTGCTCCTCCGTGAAGAGGACGCGGTCCAGTCCGGGTATGCTCGATGGGTTCACGCTTGCACCCGCTCAGCCAAACCGTATTTGAAGATCAGGTTTTCAAAATCCTTCTGGTAGAACACCTGAATGTTGATGTGCGGATAGAGTTCACGCAACAGCCGCACCTTGCGGTTCTTGCGGGTCACGAGCGACTGCTTCATGGTGGTGAGTTCCACGTAGAGGTCCAATTCCGAGAGATAGAAGTCGGGGGTGAAGGATTCGAGCACGGCGCCGTCGGGGCCGTACTGGATGGGGAAGCTGCGCGGCTCGTACTCCCAAGCGATGCGGTAGAAGTCGAGGAGGTTGGCGAACATCTCCTCGCTCTGGTGGGCGAACATTTTTTGCCGCAGGGTCACTTTGGCGGGGGGGACGATGCCGTAGCGAGCCAGCTTGAGGCGCATTTGAAACTGAAGCTGGGCCTCGGCGGCGGCGGAGAGCAGGCCGCGCTCGGCGAGTCCGGTGGATCGCACGGCGGTTTCGATCAGCTCGGCCATTTGGTCGGAACTGAGGAATTCGGCGCTCAGGACCATGTCGAACAGGTCGGCGGTAGCCCTGGCCTTGCCGAATTTCGCTTTTCGGTCGGCGCGGTCGGCGGCTTCCAATTCGAGCAAAAGCTGGCGCGCGGCGGGGCGTTCCAGGCGGTTATCGAGCATGAGGGCGCCGATGCGCGCGTTCTCCGGGGCCACCACGTGCACGCGCAACATGCCGGAAAAATGGCGGGCCTGCAATTCGCCGCCGGCCGCGCAGCATACCAGATGATGCTCGGTGGCGAGGCGCGCCAGGACGGACGTCACCAGGCTGGAATAGGCTTTATCGGGCACGGGCGCCTCTGAGCCGAACTCTTCGCTGGTGAGGGCCGCGATCCGCGACTGGGTCAGCAGCTCGAATCCCAACCGCTGTGCGGCGAGGCGCGCCACTTCCTCAAAACGGCAACCCGGATGGCCCGAAACGGCGATCAACGCCATGTCACATGCTCATTTTAGCGCAGACGATTCGGTGCAAGGCAGAAGATCGGCGTAGACGCCAGCTCTGGCGAAGGGCGAAGATTCTCGGAATCTCCCGGCAACGATGTCGCATTTTGCCGCAATTTTTGCCGCAATATGAGCGTCATCTTGGCGAAATGCATCGCGGGTGTACTCGAAGGCACAAATTGGTGGTAGCTCAGGTCGGAAGTTAGAACCAATGGGCGCGTCCCGAGACTCCAAGTGGGAGCGGGCGCCTTGTATGGGATACTAGCCCAACGATTGAGGACTGCCAAGCACGACGGAACAGCGTCCGGCGGATTTAGCCGCCGATTGCTTTCTTACTAGGGAGACAGAATCCGGGATGAATCGAATCGTACAGTTGACACTTTTGGCTTCGTTCGTTATCGTGGCGGCGCATGCGCAGGTAAGCGGACCGCTCTATAACGGATTGAAAACGCCTGCCAACGGCAGCCTTTGTCTGGCCGTAAGCGGCCCGTACATCACAACCGGCGACGTCTTAATCACCACGGACTGCGCGTCCGGATCGCCGGGCCAGATGTTCTATACCAATGGCAACGGGCCGATTCGCATTGGATCCAGCAGCAGCAGTTACTGCGTGGCAGTGGCTCCGGCGGCAAATGGCGGCACGGACTACCACGGCGCATCCATCTTCGTGGAGTCATGCGCTGACGACCCGTCAACCGGCCGTCCGGTCGCCTCACAGTCGTTCACCATCGGCGCGAACTACGATATTATTTCCAATATTTCCCAGGCGTACCAGTTGTGCCTCGGAACCCCAGCCGGCGCAACCTCGGCGGGGTACGCCGTCACTCTGCAAGACGATGGGGCTGGAGCCTACGCGTACCAGGCTTGGAGCCCGCGGCCTTTCGCATCGCCGGCCGCCAACACCACTGTGACCGTCGCTCTGAACACCTTGCTCAATGCGACTACGCCTCTGGACAGCCAGGGTTGCGCAAGGGATCGAGCGGGCAACCGGATCCCGGCCTCGATAGTGCCCTGCGGCCTCTATTTCGCGAAAGTGTCCGGCAGCAAAGTGGCTGTCACCGGTGGCGGGTCCTACAACGTAACTTTGGGAAACCTTCTCTTTAACGTCGCCGTGGGGCCGATCGTAGCGTCGGGAGCGGGCAACATTGTAGCGTCGGGAGCGGGCAACATTGTGGCGTCGGGCGCCGGCAACATTGTGGCCTCGGGAGCCGGGAACCTGATGACCAATGGCGGCACGCTGGTTCTCAATATCATGTGCGACATTGTGGCGTCGGGCGCTGGCAACATAGTGGCTTCGGGCGCCGGTAACATCGTGGCGTCGGGCGCCGGCAACATTGTGGCGTCGGGCGCCGGGAACGTCGTCTATGCACAGGGGGTTTACAGCATTGTGGCGTCGGGCGCCGGCAACATCGTCTCCACGAACGGCAGCAATATCGTCGCTTCCGGCGCCGGCAACTTCGTCGCCGCCGACGCCTCCGCGGACATCGCGGCCATCTTGAGAGTCGTCAACACCAGCGGCAGCAACCTGAGTTCTATCGGGACGATTCAGCTTGGCAATGCGGCCAATCTGGGCGCGGTTACAGGCGCCGGAGGAATCAACCCTGGCGCCATGGGCGGCACGTACTCGCTCGCGACCCTCGCGCCGTACTCTGTCTCGGGCCTGACTCCCAGTTCGACTTCGTGGCCCACCGGCCAGAGTATGTACCTCCAGTGGCAGCATACGGGCACTCCGGGAAACAACACCGTCAGCTTCTACTTCCAGCCCGCCAACGGCAGCCTGCTGAGCCTTCCAGGCGCGAAGGGGGCGGCGCTTCTGACCTCGACCACCATACCGGGAATGGTCTGGCCCTACACCAGCGATCAGCCCGGCACGCTGATCATGAAGGACGACAAGTCGGGGCAGCCGATGGCAACGGTTGCCATGACCCTGACCGTCGTCCATGCGGCGGCGCCATTCGAGATCACGAGCTTCACGGCCAGTCCGTCGGCCACCAACACCTGGCAGTTGGGCGCCAAGCTTCCCATTTCGTGGACCTACGTTGGCGCTATACCGGCGAACGATGTTCTGACAGTCTACATGCAAGTGGCCGGCGCGCAGTACACCCTAGTAAGCGGCATCCCGATAAACGCCTCTCTCCCCTACCAGTTGCCGGCGCCAGTCGGCGTCGCGGCGGGGACGTCGGTCATCCTCTCCGTGAAGGACGCCACCCCAACAGGACGGCTCGTGGTCCGCTCGCCGGCCATCGCGCTGGCCGCGGCGCCGGGCGCGCCCGCGACCGCCATGGCTGCGTACCGGATCATGGCCGTTACCCCCCAACTTCCGAGCACGCGCATCTGGCAGTTGGGATCGCCGCTGACCATCACCTGGACGTACGACGGAAACCTGCCGCCGAACGATACCCTCAGCATCCTCTTACAACCGGCCGGTGGTCCGCTAACCACATTGGCTTCGAACATCCCCGTAGCGAGAATGACCGCCATGGTATCCGCGCCGCCCAACCTGCCAAGCAATCAATACGCCTCGGTCACTTTGGTGGATACCGCCGGCGTCAATGGGTCAGCGCCATGGTCTATTGCCTTGGCCGCGCCCACCGCGCCGGCGCCAACATACGCGCCGGCACCGGCTCCGGCGCCGAGAGCCGTGGCTCCCCCGGTGGCTGCGGCTCCGGCGACGGTAACCATCAGCCAGCTTACGGCCACGGGCGCACCTCCCGGTGGAACGTCGCTGTGGGTGAACAAGACCCCGCTCACCTTCACCTGGAATACCTCCGGTACGGCGCCCGGTAACCAGTTCGTAATCCTGCAGATGCAGGCCGGCGGCAAGATCTGGAGTTTGACCGCGTCGGTCTGGGCAGGCTACAGAACCTACCAGACCGCGACTTACGACTGGTCGACTATCTTGAAAACTACCCAGCCGGTCACGCTGGCCTTAGTCGACGGCCAGACCGGTAAGCCGGTATCGAACACCGTGACCGCCACGGTTCGCATCCCGTAGGGTACTGGCCGGCATCCCACGAGCCGCGCATGAACATCCTTTTGAGATTTACATGGTTGCCGCCATTATTGCTCCTGCTGCCGCTCCCGGCCCCCGGCCAGGACGCAGCCACCGCTGCGCTCCTGACTGGTGGGAAAGTGCTCCTGACGCAACTGAAGGGCGATGCCGACAGCGACGCGTCGGTGTTTCGCCAGGTGGGAGCGGACCGGTCGCAAGAACTTCTCCAGGCGGTGGTGAATCGCGGTCTGGCTAAGACCGCAACGCTGGACGACTGGACCGATCTGCACCGCTCGTTTAACGGCTTGATGGCTCTCGAGATCTTTCGCAACAATCCCGCAAAGGCGGCAGCCTACGCCTTCTTCAACGACGCTTACTACCGCAGCGACGAGAAGAACTACGAGGCCGCCCTGGCGTGCGCGCGGCAGGCCCTGGAACTGGACCGGAAGGCCGGCCAGCCGTTGTACCTGGTGCACAAGGCTATCGGCGAGGATTTGCGCTCGCTGGGACGCTTGCCGGAAGCCATGCAGGAGTTCCGCGAGGCCGAGACCACGCTGCCGGACACGGTGGATAAGACCGCGGCCACTCTGGCGCGCGAGATCTTGCAAACCCTGCTGGCGGAAGGCCAGCGCGAGGAGGCGGGGCAGCAAGCCGAACTAATGATGCACCGGGCGGCGGGATCTCCGCCCATCTACCAGGCGCGCGCCCGGCTGGGTCAGGCGGACATGCTGTTCGCCGACGGGAAGTATGCCGCCGGTATCGACGCGGTGAGCAGCGCCGTCACGCTAACCGCGGGAACTCCTGACGCCGGCTCATGTGCGTTGGAAGCGGCGGCGGATCTGGCGGGGGCGGTGATCGACGGCCTTAGCAATCTTTCCTACGAAGAAGCTCTGAGACTCGCCAAGCTCGCCGACGCGCAGATTCCCGGCCTGCCGTTCCAGGTAGCGCCCTTCGCGCAGGCGGCCATCCGCCAGCGGCGACGGCTGGCCGGAGATCTGGACGGAGTGTTGCGCGAAGACGCGGCGCGGGTGGAGGCGGCACGCCAGAGCGGCAATCTGGGAGAACTGGCCGAAAGCCTCAAATCGCTGGCCACCAGCTATATGTTCGCCAACGGCATGCGGCAACGCGCGGTGACGCTCGAAGAGGCCGTGGAAACGCAAGAGCGCACGTTCCCGGCGAGCGGCGTTCCCGACAACGTGGTGTCGCAGAGTTCCTACCTGAACGGACTGAACGCCCTGGGCGAGACGTACAACGATTTGGGCCAGGCGGCGCCGGCGCGCCGCGCCTTCGACGCGGTGCTGAAGACCTATGCGCAGTTCAGCGACGCCGCCACCCAGGACCGTCTGCGATCCAAAGAGGAAGAAGCCCTGATGGGCAAGGCCCGGGCGCTAGCCCTGGACGACGACCCGGACGGGGCGCGCGCCATGCTGCAGAAGCTTCTGGGCACGGTGAGCAAAGCCGACCGGCCGTACGTGCAACTGGAAATGGGTCGGCTGGAGCGCACGCTGAACGAAAAGCCCGCGGCCGCCGTGGACGCCTATGAACAGGCCATCGACGGGTTGCACGCGGCTTTGGATTATCCGCAGGAAATGGCCGCGCGGCTCACCGTGGCCCGCTACCTGGCGACTAAAGCCGCGAGCCGCGTGCCGGAAGCGCGTCTCAAAGCGCAGCAGCAACTGGCGGCCAGCGAGGCGTTGGCGCATGGCATGCAATATGCCGACGCCGAATGGCGGCTGGATTATCTCTATGGCATTCTGGCCGAAGCCGAGAATCCGCTGGCGGCCACGGAGCGCTATCGCCAGGCAATAGCCAAGCTGGACCGATTGCGCACCGGCTTGAGTCAGCAGGAACAGCGGCAGAGTTTCCTGGACAACGAATCGGTGGAGGATCTGTACACCCGGCTGATCGCCCTGTTGGCGCGCGCGGGACGGTTGGACGACGCCTGGCAATACGTGGAGCGCGCCAAAGCCAGGAACTTCCTGGAGGCGCTGCAGGGCCGGCGGTTCGCCCCGGATGCGGCGGCTCCGGCGGTGGCCGAACTGGAGAAGCTGGAAAAAAAGATGGTGGATCTAAGGGTCCAACTGTCGCCGGATAACGAGCAAGTGCTGCGCATGGCCGGGCGAGAACCGGCGGCCCTGAAGCTGGAGTTGAAGGACCTGCAGGCCAAGTTCACGCTGGCGCGCGAGCAGGCCAACCTGTCGCAATCGCGCAGCGGGCAGGTGTTGGCGCTCGATCCGCCTCCGCTCAAGCAGATTCAGAAGGCGCTCGCAGCGCACGCGGTGCTAGTGGAATACGGCCTGCTGGACGGCGAGATCACGGCTTTCGTGATCACGGCCACGAGCGCCGGGCAGATCTCCTGGAAGGCCGATACCAATAAACTGCGGCAGAACGTTCTGCTCCTGCGGGGATTGCTGGCCGATCCGCAATCCACGGAATGGCCGGCGCTGCTGGACCAGGTATCGAAAACGCTGCTGACGCCGGTGGCGGCGAAGATTCCGGAAGATGCCAAACAGATTCTAGTCGTGCCGGCCGGCTACCTGAACTACCTGCCGTTCCCGGCGCTTTCCCTGCCGGATGGCCGCCCGTTGGTGGAGGCGTACGCCGTCAGCTATCTGCCCAGCGCCTCGGCGCTGCTGTATTTAGGGCCGCAAACTCTGAAGATCGGCGAGCTGTTTCTGGGCGCGCTGGGCGCGAGTTCGGTGGAGGGCATGCCGCCTCTGCCGGGCACGTTGACGGAGACGGCGGGGATCGCCGCGGAGTATCCCAAGGCAAGGCGGGCGTCGGGGGAAGCGTTCACGCACGACGAGGCGCGGCGCGCGCTGCTGAGCGCCGACACGGTACACTTCGCCACTCACGGCTTGCTGGAGGAAGAAGCGCCGCTGTTCAGCGCGCTGCTGACGAGCCCGGCGGCGGGGCAGCCATCGCGGCTATCGCTCTACGAGATCGTGGGCATGAAACTGCGCGCCAGGCTGGTGGTGCTAAGCGCGTGCGAGACGGGTTTGGGAAAACTGCAAGGCGGGGACGAAATCACGGGGCTGACCCGGACCTTCCTGACCGCGGGCGCCGACACGGTGGTGGCCAGCCTTTGGAAGGTGAGTGACGAATCGACGGCCATGTTGATGCAGGAATTCTACCGGCGGCTGGGCGACGGCCTGGCGCCGGCGGCGGCGCTGCGCGAGTCCGCACTGGCAGTGCGCGCCAAGTACCAGCACCCATTTTATTGGGCGCCATTTGTGGTGACGGGGCGGAATTGAGCGGGGGCAGTTTGGAATTCAGAGAGGGGAAACGATGAGCGGGAAAACGAAGGCAATGGCGGCGCTGGCGGTGTTGCCGGTGGGTCTGTGGGCGGTGGCGCAGTTGCGCGTGCCGGTGGACCGGGACGCGATGCAACAAGCGGAGACGGCGGTGCGCGAAGCCCAGCAGGAAGGCAATCCGGCGGCCACATTGCGCGCCTACCATCGCTGGTTGGAATTCTACCCCAACGAACCGGCGGTGCAAGCGGGGATCTATCGCGCCATGGCTCTCATTTCCGAACAAAATGGCGAGGCCGAGCAAGCCAAGGTGTGGAACGAGGCCGCCGGCAGCCTGGAACCGGCGCCGGACCAACGCGTGGCAAGCAGCGGCTCGACCACCCGGGGCGCGGCCGATAAGCTTACGGCGGCGCTGGCGGCGGTGGCCCAGACAGCGCAGACCATGCAGACGCTGCGCGCAACGTTTCTGGCGGCGAATACCAAGCCGGTGGCGGCGCCTACAATGCAGCCGCAGAGCTCATTTCCGCAGCAGCCGGTGGGCGCGCCGGGATATCAGCCGCAGCCGGTGACTCAACCGATGCCGGGTTACGCGCCGCAACCGCAGATTTCCGCGCAGCCCATCCAGGCCAATATGCCGCAGCCGATTCAGGTGGATGCGCAGGGCAATCCGATTCCACAAGCGGCGCCCCAAGCGATGCAGTATCCACAGCCGCAGGCTCAACCGCAGGCGATGCAGTATCCGCAGCCGCAGGCTCAACCGCAGCCGGTGCAATATCCGCAGCCGGTGCAGTACGCCCAACCGCAGGCTCAACCGCAGCCGATGCAGTATCCACAGCCGCAGGCTCCACCGCAGGCGATGCAGTATCCACAGCCGGTGCAGTATGCACAACCGCAGGCTCAGCCGCAGCCTGTGCAGTATCCGCAGCCGGTGCAGTACGCCCAACCGCAGGCTCAGCCGCAGCCGGTACAGTATCCGCAACAGTACGCGCAACAGCGCCCGCCTTACGTGGCGCCGGCAGGCTACTCGCGTCCGCAACAAGGCCGGCGCGGCGGCGCGGCCACGGCGATCCGGGTCTTCCACGATCACTCGCGCCTGGGCGACAGGGATTACTTCGAACCGCAGTGCGGGGCGCTGCTGTTGGTGGAGGGCGGCGCCTTGACGTTCACGCCGACGGGCGGAGAAGCGCCGCTGGTAATCCCGGTATCGGAGATCCTGGAGATCCGCATGAACACAGCCGTGGCCAGGGAGGCCGGCTCATTTCACATCATCACCAGGAAAGGGTTATACCTGCACCTGGCGCCGGAAGGGGCGACCGCGGAAGAAGGCCGCGCGGATGTGGATGAGTTACGCAAGGAGCTTGGGCTCGACCAGTAGAAGGCGGCGAGGCACGCGCAGGCGAATCGCCTGCCCCACCTAAAGCGAAGGCAGAAGGTCGGCGTAGACAAAACCGCCGATGTCGCGCGTCTCGCCGCCCACGATGTCGAGCGGCGCCCGGAACATCGGCCCGTCATAAGCGAACGTATGGAACTCGCCGTTTTCCCCGCACGGATCCGCCGCGGGCGGAAGGTCTTCTAACAGGGCGTGGTCGAACTCCCGGCCGGCAAACCCCGCATCCAGGGCCTTCTTGTCTATGCACGAGAGACGCGCGCGCAACCCGCCGTCGATCATCTCCCTCGCCAGCGCGGCGGTGGGCGATCCCCAAAGCGGAAACAGCGGCGTCAGCCCCGAGCCGGCCAACTGCCGTTCGCGATAATCGCGCACGTCGCGAAGAAATAAATCGCCGAAAGCGATCGCGTCGAATCCATCGGCCACGGCGAGCCGGCAAGCTTCCGCCATGCGATCTTCGTAATCCTGGTTGGTGCACGGCCAGGGCAGCGGGATGGCGCGCAGCGGAACCCCGGCGGCTTCGGCCTGGGCTTCGAGCAGCGCCCTACGCACGCCGTGCATGGCCACGCGATCGGCGCTTTCGTTGATGGTGGTGAGGAGCGCCGCCACCTGCACGCCCCCTTGCCGCAGCACGTGCAAACTCCAGGCGCTGTCCTTGCCGGAACTCCACGCCAGCAGGGCTTTCACGCTATGCCGCTTGGGCCGCCACGCGCTCCGAACGGACCGCGACGCGGCTCAAGACCGCGTGCAGCGCGAAGAAGGCGCCCGCGTAGACCAGGTCGGAAACCATGGTATTGCGGAAGAACGGAATTGCCGCGATGTAGCAGTTGACCAGGCCGGCCAGCGTGTGACCGTACTGGCTGCCAGGGGCCAGCCACGTCCCGAAGTTGGAGAGGAGGAAGAACTGCACGCTCCCGCCGATGGCCGCGGCGCCGATCCAACCCGGGTTTTCCGTGCGGCGCAGGCGCGAGCCGATCCATGCGTAGATCAGGAAGCTGGCATAGATGAACGGCGTCGCGAAGGAATAGGCGCTTCTCAAAGGATAGCCGTAGCGCAGGCAGACCAGCGGGTCGGTCGCGGCCATCAGCGCGACGGGCAGCAGGTACGCCCACCATCCCCTCAGACGCGCGCCGGCAAACAGGCTCAGGGCGCCCACCGGGGCGAAATTCAGGTTTTGCGCCAAACGCGCCGCCCCTCCCAGGATTGTCAAGCCGGTGGCCAATGGCCTGGCTGAATTATTTTCCATCGTATTCTCCTCGTCCCTATATTATTACTCAGAGATCCCCGACGCGGCGCGGTTCGGCTCCCATAAAGTTTCGGGCGACCCGGTGGCGCGGCTGGCCCAACGGCTCCAGACGAACAGCGCGTCGCTCAGCCGGTTCAGATAATGCAACGCCTCGGGCGGTATGCTTTCGACGCGCGCCAGCGATACCAGGGACCGCTCGGCGCGGCGGCAGACCGTGCGGCAGACGTGCAGTTCCGCGTTGAGCCGCCCGCCGCCCGGCAGTACGAACGAGCGCAGCGGCGGAAGGTCCGCGTTCATGGCGTCCATTTCCGTTTCGAGCCGCGTCACTTCCGCGCCGGTGATGCGCGCCTGCCGTGGATGGACGTCTTCCGGCAGCGTGGCGAGGATGGACCCCAGATTGAACAGCTCGTGCTGCACGCGCAAGAGGATCGGGCCGAGCGGCGCCAGGGCGGCCTGGCTGGCGGCGAGTTCTTCCACCGTGGCGCGCGCCGCTCCGACGAAAGCATTCAGTTCGTCCACCTGGCCGTAGCATTCGATGCGCGGGGCGTCCTTCGGAAGGCGCTGGCCGCCCGCCAGGCCGGTTTCGCCGCGGTCGCCGCCGCGGGTGTAGACGCGATTCACGGCGATGCGGGGTTTATCGAATGGCTCGCTCATAGGACCTCCGTGGCTTAATTTGACGCGGAGACGCAGAGACGCGGAGAAAACCGGCCATAAGGAAGCCGGATTTGTCCTGGATTCCTCTGCGTCTCCGCGTCGGGGCGCCCGCCGCCTTTGCGGNNAGCGCGTTGCGCAGGTTGCCGTAGGCGGTCAGGCCGCGGGCCAGCGCGTAGTTCAGGCCGATCCCCACGTCGCAGTAGCCGGGGTTGCGAAAGAGTCCGGCCGTGGCCCCGTAGGTAGGCTCCACATCCAGAATCGAGCCGCGAAAAACACTCGATACGTTGACCGAGGCTTTGCCGCGCCGCACCGAAGCGGTAATGGCGCCGGAATTGGCGGGCCTGCGGAGCAGCTCCTGTCCCACCTGGAATGGCGGCGTTCCCACGCCGGGGGCGTCGCTCAGCGACAGGATCTCCGTCTGGAGCGCCGTGTAGGATGCGTTTACGAAGAGCCAGCGCGCCGGCCGCAGCGTCGCCGAAAACTCCCCGCCTTGCGCCAGCGAGTTCGCCAGATTGTCCGACTCGTAGTGGCTCAGGGCGGCGAGCGACCCTCCCAGAATCACGATCAGATCGTAATAGCGGGTGCGGAAATAAGTCGCATCGAGCGAGAGCCAGTCGTGGAACAGCCGGCGCTCGACTCCCACGTCGCCGCCGCGCGTGCGCTCGGGCTTGAGGCCGGGGTTGTTGGTGTAGGCCAGATCGAAACCACTTGGCGGACGGACGCCGGTTCCGAAGGAAGCGTGGAATCGGGTGCGGCCCAGCACATAGGCTCCCGACAATTTGGGATTCGCGCTGGCGATTCTCTGGGCCGGAAAATAAGGCCGCGCGTAGCCATTCGTCGGGATCGCGCCGGTGTCCAGAGACTCGGCGCGCACGCCGGCGTTCAGGAAGAGATGCCCCCAGAACTCGAAGCGGTTCTCCAGGTAGAGCGCTTCGTCGCGGCGGCGAATGGGGAACGTGTTGGAGTCGGCGTCCGTGATGTACGTATTCGTAACCTGTTCGGTTCCGCCGCTCGCGCCGATGGCCACCGTGTAATAGCTGGCCACTTTCACAATGGCGCGCGCCTCGAACTGCGCGCGGAGGTCCTTGTTGAACGAGAAGCCGTACGGGCTGGTGAAGCCGTTGTTGTTCAGAAAGAACGCGCCCGACAATTCCAGGCGCACACGGTCGCTCAGGTCCGCGCGGTATTGCAGGGAATAGTCGGAGAAGTTGTTCTTGTTGCGGCTGATGGTGTCGATGCCGGTGTAGTCGTGCGACGGGTCCGAGCCGTAGGGGCCGGGTACGCCGTTGGCGCTCGAATCGAAATCGCCGTGGAAGGCGAGCGACTGCCGCTTCCAGTGGCGGACGGCGTTGAGCATCAGGTCCTGATTGCGGTAGTCGCTGTTGGCGACGGGGCCGTTGGTGTTCATCTGCGAGGCTGACGCCACGATGCCGAAGCCCGCCACCGTGCCGCCGCCGGAAATGCCGAAGCGGTTCTCCCCGTACGTGCCGCCTTCGGCCACTACGTCCAGGTTGGCGGGTGAATCCGCATCGCGCGTGACGAAGTTGACCACTCCGCTGACTGCGTACGGCCCATAAAGAGCCGACTGCGGGCCGCGGATGATCTCCACGTGATCCAGTTCCTCGGTGGGGATGTGCGAAAAATCGAAATCGCCGCCGAAGGAGTTCACCGGGACGCCATCGATTTCCACCAGATTGTATTCCGGTTCGCCGCCGCGGATATAAAGCCCCGCGATGCCGCCGGTGGGGCCGGTCTGGCTGACGGCCACGCCGGGCGCATCGCGCAGCAGGTCTTCTGCCAGCGGCTCATTGCGCTGCTCGATCTCCTCATGGGGGATGATGGTGACGCTTCCTCCCTGTTGGCTGGCCTCCACGTCAATCGCCGAACCGGCCACGGTGACCGAATCCACCATGGGGGCGAGATCGAGGCGCACCGTCATCCCGGGAACGGCGTCCGCGGCGGCGATGGACTTGTCCGCGAAGCCGGGGGCCGTGATCACCAGCTTGGAGCCGTCCGGCAAGGAACACGCGAAGGCGCCGTCAGGCGAGGGAAAACTCCGCTCGACGCCCAGCGGCGTGACAATGGAAACGCGGGCTCCAGTGACGCGCGCGCCGGTTGGATCGACAATCGTGCCCTTCACCTCGGCGGCGGAAAGGCAGACGGAAAAAAACAGGCAATAGGCCAGCGGGCCTCGAATTTTGATACGCATTCCAAGCTCCTCCCTAGAGAGCTGTGCGAACCTCTCACGCTGGCCGGTCTCCTGACTTGCGCATCGACGGAACCCCCGGCCTTCCCATTCCATTGCCGGAACAGTGGCATCTTCCGAGGGGCCTCCGCGCTTACAGTAGCGGGGCTGTGCCGGACTTTCACCGGCTTCCCGAACACCAGCGGAAACTAAACTTCCCTACGATTCTACACCAAATCCGAAGACCGGCGCCGATATGCTGTGATAATGTAGCCTTTCCAGGAGAAGCCCATGTACACGCCCGACGAACATCGTTACGAAAGCATGGTCTATCGCCGCTGCGGCAGGAGCGGCCTGAAGCTGCAGGCCATCTCCCTGGGACTCTGGCATAACTTCGGCGGCGTCGACGCCTTCGAGAACATGCGCGCCATGCTGTGCCGCGCATTCGATCTCGGGGTCACCCATTTCGACCTCGCCAATAACTATGGGCCGCCGTACGGCTCGGCCGAGGAGAATTTCGGCCGCGCTCTCCGCGCCGATCTTCAGGCATGGCGCGACCAGATGATCGTCTCGACCAAAGCGGGCTACGATATGTGGCCGGGCCCGTATGGCGATTGGGGGTCGCGCAAGTACCTGCTGGCCAGCCTCGATCAGAGCCTGCGGCGCATGGGCCTGGAGTACGTGGACATCTTCTACTCGCACCGTCCCGATCCCGAAACGCCGGTCGAGGAAACCATGTCCGCGCTCGACCGCGCCGTGCGTTCCGGCAAGGCCCTCTACGCCGGCATTTCCAATTACAACCCCGCGCAAACCGCCCTGGCCGTGGCGGAACTGCGGAGGCTCGGGACGCCCTGCGTGATCCATCAGATGAAGTACTCGATGTTCGTGCGGAAGCCCGAGGAGGGCCTGTTTGAGAGGCTCGAAGCCGAGGGCATCGGCGGCATCGCGTTCTCTCCGCTGGCGCTCGGCATGCTCACGGATCGGTATTTGAAAGGCATCCCCGCCGATTCCCGCGCCGGTAAGGACGGCCGTTTCCTCAACCAAACCCACATCACTGCCGAGCGCCTTTCGGAGGTGCGCGCGCTGGCCGAAATCGCCCAACAACGGGGACAAAGCATGGCGCAAATGGCGGTCGCGTGGGTGCTGCGCCAAAAGGCCCTCGCCAGCGCGTTGATCGGCGCCAGCCGCCCCGCGCAGATCGAAGACTGCGTCGCCGCGGCCGCCAACACGGAGTTCTCCGCCGCCGAACTGAGCCGGATCGACGAAATCCTGCTGACTGCGCCCGCATAGGGGCCAGTTGCCAGAATGCATCGCACTGAGGCATCCTGATGATATATGCCTCAATCCAATCCGAAGCATCGACGAATTCAGGCTAGCAAGGTTGCGTCCCGATATACCGTCGGACTCGCACCTAGTCTTGCCAGTCAGGTGCAGCGGTACGCCGAGACGACCGATACCAGCATAAGCAAGGCGATCGCGGCGCTGGTGCGCGTTGGCCTTGAAAACCAGGAGAACCGCAGGCGGGAGTTTTTCAGGCGGTTGAAGGAAAATCTTGCCAACGACGACCCGGCCCAGCAGGATCGGTTGGTCGATGAATTCCGCACCCTGATCCTTGGCCGTTGAAGCATGCCCAAGATTCAGTGGGAACGGCTGCCCAGAGAGAAGTGGGCTCATCTGCGCGATCGTGCGAAGGAGCGGCGGATCTCAGAGGAAGACTTGTTCGAGTTGGCTGAATGGAAAGCGCAGGATCCCGACGTGCCCGACGGCGAATGGTTCAAGGATTTCGGGACATTCAAGCTCTGTGGCTCCGGCCGCCTTCCGAGCACGTTCCTCCTGGCCGGCCAAGCCGCGCGCGGCAGGCGTTTGTGACCCCGCCCCTACATCTTGAGCAGCCGGATGCTGCCGTTCGAAGTGCCGAGGTCGATCAGCGCTCCGCCGCTGCCGAGCGTGCCTTCGACCTCGTTTTTGCTGAAGCCGCCCTGCATCCGGATTTCGTAGTCCGATGCGATCGAGGAGTTGCTGGTGTGCGCAATCAGGCGGGCGTTGGGCTGATCGGGCAGATGCAGCGTGACGGGGCCGTTGCTCGAATTGACGTGTGCGTCGCTCGCAAAATGCGGCGGCAGGGTCAGATCGACGCCGCCGTTGGAGGTCTCCAGTCGCACCGGCCGGTTGGATTCGCCGACGGTCGCCGTGATGCTGGCGTTCGAAGTGCTTGCTTCGAGCGATCCGCCCAGACGTTCCGTGTGAATGTGCCCATTAGAGCTGTGGACCGTGGCGTCGCCGGCCACGTTCTCCAGTTCGACGGGGGCGTTGCTGGTGGTGGCGTCCACGCTGCCTGCCAGGTTTTGAACGCGGATCGCGCCATTGGAGGTCTTTAGCCGCGCCGGCCCCTTTCCGTCCATGGTGTGTATGGAGCCGTTGGAGGTGGTGATGCGATCGAGCACCGCCGTGCGCGGGATTTTGATGGTGAACCGCGCGCCTTCGTTGTTGCGGCGGTCGGAGGGGCGGACCGCCCGGATGGAAACCTCGTCGGGAGTGTTCCGGATGTCGATTTGCAGCGCATCGGCGGCCTCCTGCGTGGGTCCGTACTTGGTTCCGCTGATATCCACGGAGTCCTGATCCCACCCGGAGATATCCACCGTCCCGTTAAAGCCCTCCACCGAGAAGCTCCCCCCGCTCTTCAAGGGATAGCTGTAGTGGAAGTCGCGTTGAAATCGCTGAAAACTGCCGAAATCCTCGATATCGCAGGCTGTCAGGCAGAGCAGGGCCAAGCCCAGAGGCATGAGAAGGAGTTTCGCGCGCATAAGTCCCCCGAAGGGAGGAATACGAAGACGGCGCCCGGTTTGTTCCGAATCCGTCCGCCCGATAAACCGCCGAGGCGCAGAGACGCCGAGTCTATAAAGGAAACTATCTCCGCGCCCTCAGCTTGCTCTGCGCCCAGTTTTGGTTTTCTCTGCGCCTCCGCGGTGAAAGCTGTTGGTCTTGCCCCGTCCGCTCCACGTTATGATTGGGTTTCCCCCCATGTATCGCGGCCTGGTCCTTTTCGATATCGATGGCACGTTGTTGAGGCGCGCCGGACCGCACCACCGCGAAGCGCTGGTGTACGGCATTCGCCGCGTGTTGGGTCTCGAAACCACTACCGAGGGCATCCCGGTCCAGGGCATGCTCGACCCCAACATTCTGGCAGCCATGATGCGCAACGCGGGGGCCGGGCGGGAGACCATCCGCGAGTCCATGCCGGCCATCCTGCGCGCGGCCGAGAGCTATTATTTACGGTTCTGCCCCCCGCTGGGCGGCAAGCTGTGCCCGGGCGTGGAAGCGGCGCTCGACCGGCTCACGCGCCGCGGCCATCTGCTGGGGCTGGTGACGGGCAACCTGACCCGCATCGGATGGCGCAAGCTGGAGCGCGCCGGGTTGCGGGGCTATTTCCGGTTTGGCGCGTTTGGCGAGATGGCCACCACGCGCGGGGGGGTGGCCAGGATCGCCATCCGCGAAGCCCGCCAACGCGGGTGGATCGTTCGCGGGTCGCCAGTCTCGCTCATCGGCGACGCGCCCTCCGATATCGTCGCTGCCCGCCGCAACGGGATACGCTCCATCGCCGTCAAGACGGGCGTCACCCCGCCAGAGGTACTGGCTGCCGGCCACCCCGATTTTTTGCTCCGGAACCTACGGGACCTGCGCCTGCGCATGGTGGAAGACCACCTCCCGCCGGGACCGTGATCGGTTTGCCGCAATGACCGCTCTCTTACGTTCGCGGCTCTGCAAATTCAAGCACATCGAGCCGAGCCGCGAACGTAAGAGAGCGGTTGTCGGTGGCCCCGATCAATCCCCTAAAAACGAAAAAGCGCTACCCCTTGCGGAATAGGGCTCGAAACCGGTGTTTTGCCGATCCCTAGACCTGGAACGAACTGCCGCAGCCGCAGGTCGACTTGACCTGGGGATTGTTAAACTTAAAGCCGGCCCCTTCGAGCGATTCGACGTAGTCCACTTCCGCGCCATCCAGGTAGAGCAGGCTCGCCTGATCGATGAAGACCTTCAACCCATCGTACTGGTAGCTCTTGTCCAGCATGTTCGGCTGGTTCTCAAAAGCCATGGAGTAGCTGAATCCGGAACACCCGCCACCCACCACCGAGATGCGCAGGCCAGCGGGGACGGGTTCCTGGGCCGCCATGATCTCTTTAACTTTCCCTACTGCCTTTTCGGTTATTTGCACCATGCGTTATATACTCCTGTTTCCGAGCTTGCTGTCCCCATTGTACCAGCGGGGCCGCGTCGCTCCGGTATTTCACCATATGTGATGATCCGTGCGCGGCTCAGGTCGCGGGAAAGTGGACTCCATCGGTCCAGTTGGGTATCCGAACCGGCGCCCTCTCCCCTCTGTGTTATGGTGCAAGTGTATTATTGCGGTAGCTGAAACCGGGACAGGGCCGTGCGCGTCGGTAGCGGTGTATGGGAACCTTGACCGGCGCTCTCCCACTCCCCGGCTTCGGCTCCGGAATTGCGGCGAAGTCTAGAGTGGATTATCAGAATACTCCGGAGGGCGCGCTCGTTCGCCGCATCCAGGCGGGCGACGAGACGGCGTTTCGCGACGTCGTGGAACGCTATCAGTCCAAGGTGTTTTCCATCATCCACGGCATCGTTCGCCGGCGCAACGACGTGGAAGACATTGCGCAGCAAGTATTTGCGAAGGTTTTCCTGTCCATCGGGAGCTTCGATTTCCGCAGTTCGCTGATNNCGGCGCGTGGAGAACATCCAGCCGCAGGTCGACCGCCAGGAAGGGGCAGATGCCTCGCTCGCACGCCGCGATTACCTCCTGAAGCTCCTTGCCCGCGTCTCCGAAGAAGAGCGTATGTTGTTGATGCTGAAGGA
>PLGA01000633.1 GCA_003139735.1 Bryobacterales bacterium
GGACCTGGATGTGGCCGAAATCGAGGAAGAATTTGACGGAATCCGCGACGGAATCGCGGAACCATGGAAGTGATCCCGGAACGCGGCGATATCTGGTGGGTGGCGCTCGATCCGGCGCTCGGTTCGGAGATTCGCAAGACACGCCCCTGCGTCGTAATTTCGGTGAAGGCGCTCAATGAAAGGCGAAGAACGGCGATCGTTGTCCCGCTCTCAAGTTCGCCGAAGGCCGCCCCGCCGATCCTGATCCCGATCACCTGCGATGGGCGCCCGGCCGTGGCGGTGAGCGACCAAATCCGAGCGGTAGCAAAGGAACGCCTGCGTAGTCGACTGGGCGTAGTCGCAACGGATGAGATGGCGGCGCTGGAGGATGGCCTCAAGCAGATCATGCAACTCTGATAACAGAGAGCCGGGCCACACGCGAGTAAGCGCTACTGAGCCGCGCCCGAAGGCGGACCGGCGGCGGCCGGCGCGTGGAATTCGTACTCTTTGGGAGGTTCCACCCCCAGCAGATAGCGCACGAAGTAATCCCAGCGTTTGCGCATCATGTAGTTGGCGTCGGGGCCGTAGCCGTGAGCGCGATTGGGGAAAAGAACCAAATCGAAGTCCTTATTGGCCTTGATCAGTTCAGCCACCACCAGGAGCGTATTGTAGGGCGGCACGTTGTTATCCATCGTGCCATGCGCCAGCATCAGATGCCCTGTTAGGTTCTTGGCGAAGTTTTCGTTGGCCTGGCTGTCGTAGTTGCTCTTTCCGTCCGGCGTCTTTTCCAGCAGCCCTTGCCACTTCTCGGCCCAATCGTCCTCGTATTCGCGATTGTCGTGGTTGCCGGATTCCGCAATCCCCACCTTGAAGAAGTCGGGATAGTGGAACATGGCGCCCGCCGTGGCATAACCGCCGCCGGAATGCCCATAGATGCCCACCCGATCGAGATCGATCCACGGGTAGCGCTTTCCCAGGTCCTTCATGCCGGACACCTGATCGGGCAGGGTGTTGTCGCCCATGTCGCCAAAGTAGGCGTCGTGGAACTTCTTGGAGCGCCACGGCGTACCCATGCCGTCGATCTCCACGACGATGAAGCCCAGTTCCGCCAATGCCTGCGCATCGCCGCGGCCCGTGGAGAAACTGCGGCTGCCCACGCTGCCGGTCTGCGGACCAGGATAAATGTGGTTCACAATTGGGTACTTTTTTGCGGGATCGAGGTTCGTGGGCGCGTACATCAGCCCGTAGAGATCCGTGACGCCATCCCGCGCCTTCACGGTAATGGGCTGCGGCGGCTTCCACCCGGAGGCCAGCAGCTTGGAAATGTCGGCCTTTTCGAGCGGCGCAATCAGCTTGCCGGTATTGTCACGCAGCGCGATTACCGGCGGCACATCCGGCTTGGAGTACGTGTCGACGAAGTACCGGCCCGATGGGGATAGCTCGATCGAGTGATTGCCATCGTCGGGCGTGAGGAGCTTCTGGTTCCTGCCATCGAAGCCGACGCTGTACAAGTGACTGAAATACGGATCGCGCCCCTTCTCCTTGCCCACGCCAAGGAAATAGACCACGCGCGCCTTCTCGTCCACCTTGAGGATCTGAGTGACGTTGCCTTCGCCGCTGGTGATCTGGTTCTTGAGCTTATTCACCCCGTTGAGATCGTAGAGATAGAGCTGGCCCCAGTTGTCGCGTTCGGAGAACCAGATCAGTTCGCCACTCGACGGCAGATAACGCCAATTAATGCGCCCGTTGCCGGACTCGAAATACGTCGCCACCTTTTCGTTGAGCATCTCGTGCACAGCTCCGGTGGCGGCGTCGGCGATCATGAGGCGCTCCTCCTTGTGGTCTCGCGAGGTGGAGACAAAGGCCAGTTGCGTGCCATCGGCATTCCACTGCATGTCGAGCGAACCGCTGCACGTGATGTCGTCGCACAGCGTGGAACGGTGCTGATCGGGAGGCATTTGCAGCCGGACCACTTTCGCCGCGGCCACATTGACGATCACCCGCTCGATGGTGCTGACGACCGGGTCGCCCGGCAGCGGATACTTCCACGCCCGCAACGTAGGATGCCCTGCCGTGGTGTTCACCAGGTACATATCCCCGACTCCGCGCTGGTCCTGCTGGTAGGTTGCAATCTTTGTGGAATCGGGCGACCACAGCACGATCGCGCGGTCGCTCGACTGCCAGCCGGCGTTGTCGGTCGCATAGCCGAAGTCCTTGACGCCATCGGTAGTGATCTGCGTCTCCTTGCCGCTGCTCACGTCACGGACCGACAGGTTGTTGTCGCGGATCGTAACGGCGCTCTTGCCGTCGGGAGACGTCGCTCCGCCGCCGGCCGCGCCGCCCCGCCCTCCACCGAAACCCCGGCCCCCGCCGCCTCTGCCCGCCCCTCGCCCTCCGCTCACCGGAGAAGCGGTTTCGGGAGTGGTATCCGCGGCGCATGCGTCGCCCTGGCGGCCGCACTTCCACCGGTTGGAGCCGACGGTAACCGAGATGGACTCCCCGTCGGACGACAGCGCGAACGACTGAAAAGGCAGGTGCGCGCCATCGTAGGTGGATCCCGCCGCCTTGGAAAGCGCCGCCGCCACCTTGGCATGGTCGAACGCCGGCTCCCGCACGCCGCGGGCCGGATCCACCAGAACGAACTCATATCCTTCGGCCGTGGTGACGCGATACCACATGCGCTCGTCCGGCAGCCAGTTGGGCTGCACGGCGGATCGGAACGCCAGGCCGCTGGTGTTGTAGTTCATCAGTTTTTCCGCGCGGGCGTAGTCGGCGGCGGTAAGGGCGCGAGACTGGGCCCAGCAAGGGATCGCGGCGAGGCTCGACGCCAGAATGGCAAGAGGCAGAGAGAAAGATGGCTTCACAGGTCTCATCATACTAATTCCGCCTGTGCTCTCCGGCATAAGGCCGGGAATCCGTTTCAGATTCCCCATGGGCCGCACGCCTGGCTCAACTTGTAATCTCTTTGCAATGGAATTACCATCACTCTGAAAGGGACGCCACAATTTGGCTACGCCTCCGCAATCTCACCTCCATGCGGTGCTTCAGCAGGACATCGATCTGATCCGCGCCAAGTTGTTGGAAATGGCGGCTTTGGACGAACAGGCGCTGACCCGCGCTCTGCATGCGTTTCTGCGGCGCGATCGCCAGTTGGCCTACTCTGTCATCCTGCGCGATCAGGATGTGGACGCCCTGGACGCCGCCCTCGATCAGCTCTGCCTGGAATTTATCGTTCGCCATCAGCCCACTGCCGGCCATCTGCGATTCGTTTATTCCGCCAGCAAGATCGTCAACCTCCTGGAACGCTGCGGCGATTACGCCGAGAGCATCGCCCGCCAGGTGCTGCTGCTCAGCTCGCTGACGTATGAGGCGCCGGTGGACAGATTCCACCAGATCGCCAACCTTTCCATCCCCATGCTGCACAATGCCGTGCACGCCTTCGTAGACGGGAATGCCGATCTCGCGCGCACCACCATGGCCATCGAGCCGCGCGTCAACCAGATCCGCGATGGCCTCAATGCCGACCTCGTGGAGCTGCGCGAGCAGGGCCGCTTGCCGCTCGAAGCCTTGAATCCCCTCACCACCATCGCCCGCCGCTTCGAGCGCGTTTCCGATCAGGCCACCAATATCTGCGAGCAGGCGCTCTACTTCGCCACCGGCCAATATCTGCGCCACCTGGTGCGCCAGGATTTCCGCGTGTTATTCGTAGACCAGACCAACGGTTGTCTCAGCCGCATCGCCCAGGCCGTTGGCGAGCGTCTCGGCGCCAAGCGCTTCACCTTCGATAGCGCGGGCATGGTCGCCGGCGCCGTGGAACCGCAAACCATTCGCTTTCTGGCCGAAAAGGGCGTCGACGTCTCGCACCAACCCTCGAAATCCGTGGAACAGGTTCCGAATCTGGAGCAGGTGCAGGTGATCGTGGCGCTGTGCCGCGAAGCGGAGGCCGCATTCCCGCAGAAGCCCAGCAAGTCGCTGGGGTTGCAGTGGCTGGCGCCGGATCCCTCTTTGGCCCGCGGCACGCCCGAGGAGCTGAACGTCGAATACGAACGGGCATTCCAGGCCCTCGCAACCCACACCGGCGACCTGGTACAGGCGATCCTCGGAGAAGACCAGAATTTTCACCCACAATAACCGTTATGATGCAACGTCCCACTGCTCGGCGTTACCGCCTTATTCTCACGATTGGCCTTCTGGCCCTTGCGCTCCTCGCCGCCGCCTGCGCGCGTTCCAGGGGCCGCAGCAAAGCCGTAATCCAGGACAGCGGATCCGACACCATGGTCAACCTGGCGCAAGCATGGGCTGAAGAGTACGCCAATGTGGATTCCACGGTGTCCGTCGAGGTTTCCGGCGGCGGGTCCGGTACGGGCATCGCCGCGCTATCGAGCGGGACCGTGGATATCGCCAATTGCAGCCGCCGCTTCGAACCGGAAGAAATCGCGCAGGCCAAGAAGAATACCGGCAAGGAGCCGCGCGAACTCATGGTGGGATTCGATGCCCTGGCGGTCTATGTCAACAAGAACAATCCGCTGAATGAAATCACCATCGACCAGTTAGCCGGCATTTACGCCGAAGGCGGCAAACTTACTAAGTGGTCGCAACTGGGCGTCAAAATGCCCAATGGCTCCGATGAGATCATCTGCGTCGGCCGGCAATCCAACTCCGGGACTTATTTCTATTTCCGCGAAGCCATCCTGGGCAAAGGGCGCGATTTCAGACTGGGATCGCGCGACATGCAGGGATCCAAAGACGTGGTGGAACTGGTCGCCAATACGCCCTCCGCCATTGGCTATAGCGGCATGGGCTACAATACCCCCGCGGTCAAGCAACTGCGGGTCTCGAAGGCGGCCGGCCAGCCTGCCTACGCGCCCACGGTCGAGACCACTCTCGACCACACCTACCCCATCGCCCGGCCCCTGTTCATGTACACCTTGGGTGAACCCACCGGCGCCGTAAAGAAGTACCTGGATTGGGTGCTTTCCGACGCCGGCCAGAAGATCGTGCTGACGAGCGGCTACGTTCCGCTGCCCAAGACCGGTAAGTAGTCCGATGCCAGCCCTTCCCAAAAGGCCCGGCGTCGAAATCCTCGCCGAACGCGCGATTGAAGCGACGATCCGGCTGTGCGGCGTCAGCGCCATTCTGTTTGTCTTCGGTATTTTCTTCTTTGTCTTCCGCGAAGGTTCTCAATTCCTCTTCCACGGCTTCAAGTTCCGCGAGTTTTTCTTCAGCCCGGAGTGGTACCCCACCTCGCAGAGCCACGTGCGCTACGGAGCGCTGGCGCTCATCGCGGGCACCGCCAGCGTCACTCTGCTGGCCATGGCGCTGGCCGTGCCNNGTCTGGGGATTCGTCGGGTTGACGGTGATGAACAAGCTCATCATCGAACTCTTCCACACGCCCATCGGCCTCAACGTGCTCAATGGCGGCGTCATTCTGGCGCTGATGAGCGTGCCCATCATCGTGTCCATCGGCGAAGACGCCTTGAAAGCTGTGCCCGATTCCTACCGCGAGGCCGCCATCGCATTGGGTGTGACGCGCTGGCAGTTGATCTATCGGGTGCTGGCGCCGGCCGCCCGCAACGGCCTGTTGGCGGCGGTGCTGCTGGGCGTCGGTCGGGCAGTCGGAGAAACCATGGCCGTGCTCATGGCCACCGGACATGCCGTGAAGATTCCCACCAGCATGCTCGATTCGGTCCGCACCCTTACCGCCACGATCGCCGCGGAACTGGGCGAAGCCGCCGTCCATTCGGATCATTACCAGGTGCTGTTCATCATCGGCATACTGCTCTTCACCATCACTTTCGCGATCAACCTGGCGGCCGATTTGATCGTGCGCGGGGTGCGGCGCGGATAATGTTTCAGGCTACCCGATTCTCGCGCAGAAAACGGCGGTATGAACTGTTGGCCCGGGCCGTGCTTTTCCTGATGACCCTGCTGATTGTCGCTCCGCTCGTTCTCATCGTGGGGTATCTGGTCTATCAGGCATGGCCCATCCTTTCGCTCGACTTTCTTCTTACCAACCCGCGCAACGGCATGCGCGCCGGCGGCATCTGGTCGCCTCTGCTCGGCACCATCTACCTGGTAGTCATTTCCTTGCTGGTCGCCACGCCCATCGGCGTGCTGGCGGCCATCTTCCTCAACGAATACACTCGCGAGAACTGGCTCACGCGCGTCATCAACATGGCGGTGCTGAATCTGGCGGGCGTCCCCAGCATCGTACACGCGCTCTTCGGACTGGGCGCGTTTGTGCTCTTTGCCGGGCTGGGCAAGAGCGTACTGGCGGCGTCGCTCACCCTGGCCGTCATGACCCTGCCCGTGATTATCGCCAGCACCAAGGAAGCCCTGGCCGCGGTGCCCGTGCCTTTTCGCGAGGCCTGTTGGAACGTGGGCGCCACCCGTTGGCAGACCATTTGGCACGTCGTGCTTCCCAACTCAGTCGGCGGCATTCTCACCGGCGTGATTCTGCAGGTATCGCGCGCCGCCGGCGAGACGGCCCCCATCATGTTCACGGGCGTCGTCTTTTATAAGGCGATCAAGGAAGGCGATCCTTTCGCCTACAGCCTGTTTGGCCAGTGCATGGCGCTCTCCATGCACCTTTTCACCATTTCCACGCAAGTGCCCGGCGTCCCCAAAGCGCTGCCCTACGGTACCGCAGTAGTCCTCTTGGGCGTCGTGCTGGCCGTCAATGCGCTCGCTATCCTGGTCCGTCTCCGCCTGCGTTCGAGGCGAAAATGGTGACCTCCTCGAACATGATCGAGATCCGCGGCCTGAGCGTCCGCTTCGCCGGCCACGAAGTCCTGAAGAGCGTCAATCTCGACGTCCGCCGCAACGAAGTCCTCGGCATCATCGGCCCCGCGCAATCGGGCAAGACCACCTTGCTCAAAGTGGTCAACCGGACCATCGACGACACCCCCGACGTTTCCGTGACGGGATCCGTCCATGTGGATGGCGCGGACATCTGGAAGCTGAAAGACCTCCCCGCGCTGCGCCGCAAGATCGGCATGGTCGCGCCCCTGCCGGTGGGTCTGCCGCTTTCCATCTTCGACAACGTGGCCTTCGCGCCGCGCATGGCCGGCCTCCGCGATCGCCACGAGATCGAAGCTCGCGTCGAGCGCTGCCTCCGTAAGGCGGCCCTCTGGGAAGAAGTCAAGGACCGGCTCGATAGCTTGGGGACGCGCCTCTCCGGCGGCCAGCAGCAGCGCCTCACCATCGCCCGCGCCCTGTCGCACGACCCCGAGATCCTCTGCCTCGACGAATTCTCCATTGCCATCGACCCCGTCACCACCATGCGCATCGAAGACGTGCTCAAGGAGATGCGCTCGCAAATCACCATCATCCTCGTCACCAACCTGGTGCAACAGGCCCGCCGCCTCGCCGACCGGACGGCCTTTTTACTGAATGGCGAACTGGTGGAAGTCGGCTCCACCGAAGAGATTTTCTCGGAGACCCCGGCCGACCAGCGAACCTTCCAGTACGTGCGGGGGATTTTCGGATGACGCCCGCCGGCCAGCGCATCAGCATTCAAACGCGCGATCTGAACCTGTGGTATGGCGACTTTCAGGCGCTCAAGAACATCAACCTGAGTGTCCGGCAGGGGCAGATCTCCGCGCTCATCGGTCCTTCCGGCTGCGGCAAGACCACTCTCCTGCGCTGCTTCAATCGCATCAACGAACGCTACGGATACGTCCGGACGACCGGAGGGATCGAGATTCTCGGACAGGACATCTACGCCCCCGATGTTTCTCTCATCGAGCTGCGCAGGGCCGTCGGCATGGTCTTCCAGCGGCCCAATCCNNCGGACCTGGACGGCGTCGTGGAGAAGGCCTTGCGTGAAGTGAACCTATGGGACGCGTTGAAAGACAAGCTGCAAACCCGCGCCACCTCGCTGCAACTGGCGGACCAGCAGAAGCTCTGCATCGCGCGCCTGTTGCCCTTGAAGGNNGATGAGCCGTGCTCGGCGCTGGACAGCGCGGCCACTCTGGCGGTGGAGGAGTTGATGCTGGCGCTGGCCGGCCGTTACACCATCCTGGTGGTCACCCACAACATGGCGCAGGCGCGCCGCGTCAGTAAGGAATGCGCCTTCATGCTGATGGGAGAGGTCATCGAGAACGGTCGCACGGAGAACCTCTTCCTGACGCCCACCGATAGCCGCACCGCGGACTACGTCGAAGGCCGTTATGGGTAACGGCTAGATCCTGCGCAAGCCGCTGCTCGCCGCGCTGCTTCTGCCCTCGGGGCGGAACGGCATGACGTAAATCTAGCGCATGTTTGCGCTTTGCGCCGCTAACCCGCTGAAAATACGAGGATGGGTTTTGACTTTGGTCACCACATCGACGTTTTCTCGCCCGTGGTCAGTTCCGGCGGGTCCAACTCCGTCAGCCGGAAAATTCTCAGAACTTCCGCCGCCTGTCGGCTGCCGCGAGTCACGCACAGTTTGGTGCGATCGCCGATCTGCATCTGTACGCAGCGCACTGTCTCCAGCGCTTGCCAGGCCGTCGGCGAGGAGATCATGACACTCACCGAGTGTTCCAAACGCACCGCGCAACTGGCGATTACCGAGGCCTGCCAGCAAGGCTGGATCGTGGCCGCCAACGGCCACTACCGCTCGCCGTGATTTGGCAAACCACAACGCAGGATACGAACGATCCGGGGTGCTCTTCAACTGCCCGTCAACCGCGATCCCATTGACCTTACAGGGCTTCAACCCCTACCACACTTTTCGGATGGGAACCCTTCATTTCTTCCATCCAGGGCGGCTCTGAAAGTACGAAAGAGTACCGCCGTGCCTTCTCCCGATTGCCGCCCCGCTCTTCGATGGGGAGCGCTCTGGTCGGAACCACCCGGATCGGATGGCGGCCCGCCTTCGTCCACCGTGCGCCCACCGCTGTCGCGCTATCAAGCTCCCGAACTGCTAGTACTTATTGAGCTTACATCAGTCTGCGAAACCGCGGGTCATTGTGAGCAAAAGCACATCCGTGATGCTGCTGTCGCCGGAATCCTCTTGCATCCTGGCGGCGTCCCGATGTACTGTAGCGGTACGCCTGAACTCAGGCGGGAGGACACGGATGCGACAACTGGGCACACGAGCCCTTATTCTCTTCACGGTGGCTGCGCTGTGTGTTGGTAGTGCGGCCGCTTCAACCATCGCGGTAGGCTACATGTCGTGGGATGTGAACTTTCCCGGCAATGCGGGCGCGTTTGACATCGTAAATCTCACCGGCCCTAACGCGGCGCCGTCTACTTTCCCGATTACCACCCTGGTGAACCTTACCAGTCTCACCCTCGTCGTGCACTTCGTGGGCGGCGGCAGCGCCACTTACGGGCCGACGTCGGGTTACTTCAGCCTGGACCCCGACGGTGAGTCCCTTGACGGTACCGCCATTCCCATCGGCGGGACCAACCCGGAGCCGCTTTCTGCCACTCTGACGGGGACGTTCAGCCCGACCTCGATTTCCGACCCTGGCGCGGATCACATCCTGCCGGCTTTCAGCGTTACGTTCTCGGACGCCCCAAACTTGGTGGATGGCGATTTGGGAGTTATCTATGCCACGGAAGGGACCGGGGGAGTTACGCCGGAGCCGGGGAGTTGGATACTGTTGGCAATCGGTTTGGTTGGGCTGCTCATCGCGCGCGGTGGGATGAATAGGAAGCCGACTAAGGCTGCGATTTCCACGATGTTTGGCGGCCTTCTTCTGTGCCTGGCTGGCGCTCAATCCGCTTTTTGTCAGGTGACCCTGACGGCGAATACTGCTCCCAGCAGCGGAGTCGCGGGCGTGACCAATGTGAGCGTCACGGCATCTCATGTTCCCGCTGGAACGATCGGTGCGTCCAACGTGATCGCGACTTTCGCCAGTACGTGCGGCGGCGCGGCTGTCACGACGCTAGCGGCGAACAGCGTCAAAGTCGTTCTAGGAACCACGGACCGGGTGAATGTCAACATCCCCGCTGGTCTTGTGACCGGGAACTACTTTGTGACGCTTGCCGATGGGGCCGCGGGTGACGCCGACTTTACAACCAACGCCGGCAGTTGCTCGCTAGTAACGGTCACGGGTTCCTCGGCCGTCCTCAACGCCTGCGTTGCGGGCAGTTCGATGGGTGTGCTGCTGCCTAAAGGGGGGGCCACGGGGAACGTTACCGCCTATGTTCCGAAGGGCTACTGGTCAGGCACAACCACGGGCGTCTTTACGCAAAACATCGAAGGCGCCATTGGGCCATTCGCTTCGATTGCCACCACCAACATAGTCAATTCCTGCTCGTCGAACCCGGCGACCGGCCAAACGGTTTGCGTCGCGAATAATACCGACGTCTACTTGATTACCGGGAACACCCTGAACACCACCTTGACTAGCGGCAGCAACACCACAGCCGGTTTTTCCGGTGGATCTTGCAACAATTGCGGAGTGGCTCTCAACGCGAATAACAATACCGCGGTGATCAACATGGGTGTAACCGGCGGCGTGGACGGCGGGGTTCAGGTTCTGAACCTCAATACCAATACCTTCGGCGCCCCCTTCCCCATGAGAGAGGACGTTTCGGAGAATATCTCGGTCGACCCCACGCGCAGCTTGATTCTGACCGCCGGCGAAGGTGGAAACTTCACTATTCTCCAGATCCAGACCGACGGTTCGCTGAAAGAGTTCGACAGCAGTTGGGGCACCGGCGTGGAAAACGACTCTTCCGCCGAAGACTGCTCGACCGGCGTAGGGATTACTCCTGGGGAATTTACCAACAGCGTGGACCTCGTGAATCTGAACAGCATCACGTTTGCATCCCCCAACTACACGGCGCCCAACGCCCTCGCGACCCTCGTCACGCTTGGTTATGCTTTCTCCGCCGGGTTGTCCGGTTCGGCGGTGGCGCAGGGATCCGGGCACTTGGCTGTCGTCACCGGTGAGTTCGGCGGCAACACGTTCGCGGTATTGAAGCTTCCGCCCGCGCCGGGGACGGCCGTTCCCGCGCTTGTGGACTACGCCGTCGCGGAGATTCCTAACAATGCGGTGTGTGGAGGCGCGTTCAGCGCCGGCTTCGACCCTCACACCATTACGGCTTACACGAGTCCCAACAACGGCGATTCCTTCGCCGTATTTGCCGGTTATAGCGGCTCAGTCCCGACGTGTTTAGCCGTGGTCGATATGAGTACCGTCATCAATCCAGCGCTTTCACCGCGCGGCGGCGCCGGATACTCGGCTCACGAAGTTTCGCCGGCGAATTTACCGGCGCCCGCTGTAACATTCTTCGCGCTTCATTAAGAGAGGCTGCCCGTACGGAGGCTAATGCGACTTGCTCCGGGGATGCTGGGCGCTACCTTCAGCACTCCCCGGAGAACTAGATCCGCATCGGCCGACGACTTCCCGGCCATGATGTCGAAATCGCCCGGCACGACCCGCCAGCGCATGTCGATATCGAGCAACTGCAGTTCTTCCGGGGTAAGCTTCATGGTTACGGTCTTGGTTTCACCAGGGTTGAGCGCCACCCGCTCAAACCCGCGTAGGTTCTTGACCGGGGTGGAAATGGGGGCGTATCTCTCGTGTATGTAGAGTTGCGCGGTTTCGAGCCGGCGGAGATTCAGCGCCGGCCGCTTCCCAGACGCTGACAACTTCCCGCGCATCAGCCCAAGATGACCGTCCGGTGTTCTTGCGTCTGAATGCCAGGCCTAAAGTCCCGGACGCGTAGATCGGGCAGGAGCAGTTTTTCCAGCTACGGCGAAGCTCGTCAGCTTCGTAGGTCATTCGATGCCAGGGTGCGTCCGCCAGGACAGTGGGAACTGTGCCGACGGTAGAGGTTCAGGGTCATCTTGCGCCCTGATTGTAGCACCCGGTCTTGCAGTCATTACCCAGAATTGCCCAAAACTTAGGGTTTTTTGAGCTAAACTGCTGAAAACATGGTGGTGCTGGAGGAGGGGGTCGAACCCTCATGACCCGAAGGCCGCGGGATTTTGAGTCCCACATAACAACTTGCCACCGGTCGCAAGGCATTGCGACATATAGCATTCGCACCCTCTGCAATCGCCGCCAGTAGCCGGGTACTTCATAATGTACGTGCCGAGCCGGCGATACCCGAGAGATCGCGCCGCACGCCAACACGCCGCGTAGAGACTCCGACCTCCTGATCCCGTGGAATTTAGGATGACCCAAG
>PLGA01000194.1 GCA_003139735.1 Bryobacterales bacterium
TGTAGGGGCGAGGCATGCCTCGCGCCCGCGGCGAACCCGTCGATTCTCCCAGCGCGCCGGTTCATGATACCTAATGCGGTATCATAGTTCGGTGGCGGCTTCCGACAAGACGGTCCAAAAGATGCGTGTAAATCAGACGGGCTGGCGGATCGAGGACTTGACGGGGGTCGCCTCGAATGCCGGCTTGGAGTGGCGCAGGCCGGGCCGGGGCGGAAGCCACGTGATCTTCAGCGTTTCCGGGGTGAGAGAGATCGTCTCAGTGCCTTCAAAGCGTCCGATTAAGCCGGTTTACATCAGGCACTTTTTGGCGCTGATCGACGCCGCAAAGGAGGTCAAGAACCGATGAGGGAAAGAGCAAATCGAAAGATCGGCGAGTACCGGATCACAATACGTCCGCTCTCGAAAGACGAGGGCGGCGGCTATCTGGTGGAGTACCCGGAAATCCCTGGCTGCATGTCGGACGGCGAGACCATTGAGGAGGCGATTGCGAATGGCAAAGAGGCTTTGCGCGACTGCCTCGATGTCTTCAAGGAATCCGGCAGGAAAGCGCCGACGCCCGGCGTCGAGGCGGCGCAGTGGCGCCAGCGTCTCCCAAGAACGCTCTACATGAAGCTGACGGAGCGCGCAAAGAGCGAGGGCGTCAGCATCAACAGCCTCGTCACGGCGATGATTGCCGAGGCGATTGGGTCCAGGCGGCAGGTGCAGCGGCGGGCGCGGTAGGTAGCGCTGTCGCTTCTACATATACTCCGGAATCGGAATCCCCAGAATCCCCGCCGTCCTCTCCAACTGCCGCCGGAAGAAATNNTTCGTGGATGATGGGGTACTGGTGATAGAAGTTGTTGAACGCCTGCGCGAGCTGGAACGCGTACTTCGCCACGTGCGCCGGTTCGCCCGCCGCCACGGCCCGCTCCAGTGCGGAATCGGCTTTCGACGCCGCCAGCAACACCTGCCAGAAATCTTCCGACTGAAGCTGCCGCGCCATCGCTTCGTTCGAGATCTCCGCCGCGAAATCCGGCACGCACTCGCCGCGCTCTTCCAGCTTTCGCAGAATGTTGCGCGCCCGCACCGCCGCGTATTGCAGGTACGGGCCAGTCTCGCCCTCGAAACTCAGGGCCTCTTGAAAATCGAACGCAATCACGGAACTGCGCGTGAACTTCAACAGGAAATACCGCAGCGCTCCGATCGCAATCTGCGTCGCGATCCGCCGCCGCTCTTCCGGCGTCGATTCCGCATGCCGCGCATCCACCTCTTCAAGCGCCTTGGCTATCAGCGTATCCATCAAATCGTCCGCTTTCACGCCCAGGCCCTTGCGTCCGGAAACCTCGATGTACGGCCGCTTGCGGTCCTCTTCCGATAGCGGGATTCCCAGCTCCGCGCAGCAGCGCGGTGAGAGCGCCACCATCTCGTAGGAGAAGTGGACCGATTGATCCGCCTGCCGGTTGTAGCCCAGCCCGCGCAAACCCGCCACTACGACATCCTGCAGATACGATTGCCGCGCGTCGATCACGTTGTACACGCGCGACCCGCGCCCGAACTCGCCGCGCTCCGCCGCCGGGTCGTCCGTGGTGACCCACAGCACGCGGCCGTCCTCGTAAGTCTGGAACGGCCGGTAAAAGAAATCCTTCCCCAGCAGCCCGAATTTCCAGAGCTGGTAGGCGATGTCTTTGCCCACGTAGGTCACCGTTCCATCGGAGCGCACAATCACTTTGCCCTCTTCGGAAAGCCCCGGCATTACATAACAGCCCTTGTTCTTGCCTTCCGTTTCGAAGTAGATGGCCTTACGCTCCTTGAGCAACTCGAACGCCGCTGCCCAGAACTGCAAGTGCAGAATCTCGCTCTCTCGCGGCAGCACGTCGTACTCCACCCCCAGCCGCAGCATGGTGGCTAAGTGCTTCTCGACAATCGCGTCCGCCACCACGTGCGCCAGTTCCGCCACGTCGCCCTCTCCCGCTTCGATGGCGTGCAGCGTGGCCGCGCGCCATGGGAGCGCCTCGGGCTGCTCCTTGTAATAAGCCGAGGTCCGCGCGTACAGATCCCAACAGTAATAATCGAACCGGATGGACGGGTCCGCGATCAGCGCCCGCACATCGGCCGCCGTCTTGTTCTCCAGGTAATGAAACCCGGCCACCACATCGGCCACTTGCACGCCCGTGTTGTCGATGTAATTCTGCACTTCGACGCGCTGGCCGCGCGCGCGCAGCATGCGGACGAACGTGTCGCCCAGCGTCGCGTTCCGCAGATGGCCGATGTGCGCGGCCTTATTCGGGTTGATGTTAGTGTGCTCGACGATCACCTTTTCGCCCGCCGCCCCAGCCTCTCCGCCTTCGCCGCGCAAGAGCGCCGCGCCGAAAGCTCCGCGGTCGAGCCGGATATTGATATACCCTCCGCCGGCCACTTCCATCGCCGCCACGCCCTCGATCGGGCCAACCTCGCCGGCCAGTTCCGCCGCGATCTTTCGGGGCGCCTGCCGCAACTGTTTGGCAAGCTGAAACGCCGCCGCAACCGCCATTTCGCCGAAATCGCTCTGCCGCGGCTGCTCCACGGCCAACGCAAGATCCACCCCGTAACGGGCCTGAATGTGCGCGTGGAAGGCGTTTACAACTTGCTTTTCGATGGAATGGAACACGGGAGATTCAAGTATAACAACGCGGCCTTGCGTTCAAGGTGGGGCAGGCGCTTTCGCCTGCCAACGTCCCCCAACTGGATACACAGTACACTATGAGTCATGATCTATTACGGCGCGAAAGACCTCGCTCGCAGCTTCCGCACAGTCCGCGGCAATACCCTGACCATCGCTGAAGAAATCGGCGAGCAGCATTACGGCTTCCGCGCCACGCCGGAAACCCGGACCGTGGCGCAGTTGCTGGTTCACATTGCCCAGCTCCCGAAGTTGCAAATGCAGATTCATGCGGCCGAACGCCGCACCACGCTCGCCGGCTTCGACTTTCCGGCATTCATCGGCGCCATGGTCGCCGAAGAGCACACGCCCCGTAGTAAAGCGCAAATCCTCGATCTGCTCCGCGACGGCGGTGAGAGCTTTGCCCAATGGCTGGATGGTCTCTCCGACGATTTCCTGGGTGAGAACGTGACCATGGGCATGCCCGGCGCGATCCCCGCCAGCAAGACTCGCTTTGAACTAATTCTCGGCGTCAAGGAACATGAGATGCATCATCGTGCGCAACTCATGCTGATGGAACGGATGCTGGGCATCACGCCGCACTTGACCCGCCAGATGCAGGCGCGCTTCGCCGCCAGCCAAGCCGGTCCAACGGCATCTTCAGGCGCCGGGCGCTAGGAGATTGGCCAACGGCCCGAAAAGGTCATCGAAAACTCGCATTAGTACGATATAATACGAATTGTCCTGCACTTGTAAGGCGGAAAAGTGCCCCGTATTCTGATCGTCGATGACGAAGCCCCAATTCGGTCCCTCTTAGCCACCGCGTTCGAAAAAGCCGGGTACGACGTTCGGACAGCGCCCGACGGACCGGAAGCCGTGGCATTGTGCGCCGCCGAGTCGTTCGACGCCGTGCTTTCCGACGTTGTCATGCCGCGAATGAATGGCCATGACTTGGCGCGGTGGATCGCCGCCCGGCATCCCCACACACGCCTTGTGCTCATGTCCGGATTCGATATCGGTTGCCAGAACTGCCCTACCGCGCCGCACTGCCAGTTTCTGTCTAAGCCGTTTCGCTTGGGCGAAGTCTTGTCTCTCGTCGGCGATGCGCTTGCCCAACCGTCGCCCAACTGAACTCTCTATTTCGTAATCGCGCCGCAGGCGATGCGGGCGCCGGCCGCGCCGGCCGGGTCCGTCTTCATATCGTCCGGGGCGGCGTGAATCACCAGCGCCGTTCCGCCGCCAGCCAATATGGAATGGTTGTCCGTGCCCATATTGACGCGTGGGTCGGTTATTGTGGCTTTAGCCGTTCCGTCCGGCTTGACCGTAAAGTTCGGCATATCGCCGGCATGCGGCCCCGCCGGGTTGTTCAAGCCATGCTGCTTCAGATCGGGGTTGAAGTGGCCCCCGGCCGACGTGAAACTTGGCGCCACACACTCGGGGGTCTGGTGAATGTGCAGGGCATGTTCGCCCGGCGGCAGATTCTTGAGATCCAGAGCGATGGATACGCCCGACCCGCCCTTTGCTTCCGTAATCGTGGCGGTCCCTACGCTCTCCCCCTTGACGTCCTTCATTTCGACCTTGATGGGCATCTGGGCCGCGTAAAGAGCGGCCGCCCCGGCGAGGCATGCAACGGCAACTGCAATCGTGAACTTGGTCATTCGCTATCCCCCTCAACAAATCATCGCACGAAACCGCCGGCCCGAAATGTTCCATTGCTCACAAAGCGGTTCCCGCGGATGATGAATCGCAGCGGCCAATCGGCGCATTGCCGGACGCCAATGCGCGGCGTCACGTCCGTCTCAAACGCGCGTTCCACCGCCGGCCGGCGTACCACCAGGCCGCCCCGCGTCACGTCAGCGCCGTTCAGCGTGCGGGTAATGCCCATCGCGAGCGTCAATTTGCCTGGTCCCGACGCCAAATCCTCCAACCGCCGGGCCGCCGGCCGGCGGCGGCGCATCAGATCCACTCCGGCCACTGGCTCCAGCGCCCGGATCAGCACGCAGCCGGGCTTGCCGTCGGCCTCCACCACCAGGTTGAGGCACTCGTACATCCCGTAGACCACATAGACATAGGCGTGTCCGGGCGGTCCGAAGATCACGCGTGTCCGCTCGGTAAGCCCGCGCGCCGAATGCGCCGCCAGGTCGTCGCCCCCGAGGTAAGCCTCCGTCTCCACGATGACCCCCGCGGCGGAGCCATGCACCAGGATCTTGCCCAGGAGGTCGCGCGCTACCTGCACCGTGGGACGGTCGTAAAAAGCGCGTTTCAGAATCGGCCCGAAGCGCATTGCGAATCACCATCTTCGCCCATCCGCCGGTACAATGAAAGCATCCATGAGACTGTTCGTCGCGCTCGACCTGCCGGCTGCAACCGTCCAACGCCTCGAAGAGTTGCTCGACCGGTTGCGCCCGTTGGCGCGCATTCACTGGAGTCCGCCGGCCAACCTCCATATCACCACCAAGTTCATCGGCGAGTGGCCGGAGGCGCGGGTCGATGAGTTGAAAACGGCCCTGGCGGCCGTCGAACCGCGGGCCCCCGTCGCCGTCCACGTTCACCGCGTCGGATTTTTCCCCAACCCGCATGCGCCGCGCGTATTCTGGTGCGGCATCGAAGCGCCTGGCCTTGCGGCATTGGCCGCGGCTACCGACCACGCCACAGCGGCTCTCGGAATCCCGGCCGAAACCCGCCCCTTCTCACCCCACCTCACCCTGGCGCGCATCAAGGAGCGCATCGACCTGCAGTCGCTCCGGGAAGCCATCGCCGGGCTGCCATCGCTCGATTTTGGGAGTTTCGAGGCAGGCTGCTTTTTCCTTTATCGGAGCACATTACGGCCGACCGGTTCCGTGTACACTAAACTTGCGGAGTTTCCGCTCTCCTTACGATGATTCCTTTCCTAGCCATGGCGATCGCGTACCTGCTCGGCGCGATCCCGTTTGGATACCTTCTGGTCAAATTCAAAACCGGCGCCGACATTCGCTCCGCGGGCAGCGGCAACATCGGCGCCACCAATGTACTTCGGACCACAGGCCGCGCGGCTGGCATCGCCACCCTGGTCCTCGACATCGCCAAGGGCTATCTGGCCGTGTGGATCGCATCGCGCCTGACGTTGCACGACCCTTTGTGGATGGCCGCCGCCGCGCTGGCCGTAATGGCCGGGCACGCCTACCCTGTCTTCCTCAAGTTCAAGGGGGGCAAGGCCGTGGCTAGCTTCCTGGGAGCTTTCCTATATATTACACCTGTAGCAATAGCCGCCACTCTGGTGGTATTTGTAGCTGCCGTGGCCTGGACGCGCTTCATTTCCATGGGGTCGATTATCGCCGCCGCCACCTTTCCCTTGGCGGTCTGGCTGCTCCAGAAGCCTCCATTAGAGGTTCTTGTGGCTTCCACCCTGGCCGGTGCCTTTATAATCTACAAACATAGTAATAATATTCAACGGCTTCGGGAAGGGTCGGAACACGTATTCCGTTTCGGCGCCGGGGCGTCGTGAAGAACCTCGCGATCATCGGCGCTGGAGCTTGGGGAACAGCCCTGGCAATCGTTCTGGCGCCACGTTTCTCCCGTGTTCGGCTATGGGTGTACGAGCAGGACTTGGCAGTACGCATGAACGACAGCCGCGAGAACGATCTCTATCTCCCCGGCTGCCCGCTGCCGGCCGGTGTGCAACCGGTCGGCGATCTTGGCGCCGCTTTGGACGGCGCCGACGTTGTCCTGAGCGTCGTCCCTTCTCATCTGGTGCGCGCCTTGTACCAGCGGATGCTGCCATTTGTAACCGAATCCATGCTCTTCGTCAGTGCCACCAAAGGCCTGGAGAACGATAGTCTTCTACGGATGTCAGAAATAGTACAAGAGACGTTGCAGGTTCGGTTTGCGCCGCGCGTGGCAGTCATTTCCGGCCCGAGTTTTGCCAGAGAAGTCGCATGCTTTGAGCCGACCGCTTTGGCGGTGGCATCGGTTGATGCTTCGACGGCCGCGCGCATTCAGGCAGCCTTCTCCGGCCCGACTTTTCGTCTTTATACCAGTCCTGATACTATAGGAGTAGAACTTGGCGGGTCTGTCAAGAATGTGATCGCCCTCGGCGCTGGCGTGTTGCACGGCTTGGGGCTCGGCCACAATGCCATGGCCGCATTGATTACGCGTGGTTTAGCCGAAATAACGCGATTGGTCCGGGCAATGGGTGGGCGGGTGCAGACTATGGCGGGGTTGGCTGGCCTTGGAGATTTG
>PLGA01000616.1 GCA_003139735.1 Bryobacterales bacterium
CATTCGGCCTGCTTTCCCCGGTGCTCGCTTCCGCCGCGATGGCGCTCTCCAGCGTCACCGTGGTGGCCAACAGCCTGCGCCTCAAGTAGGATCGGCCAAACCACAGGCCCGAAATTGCGACGTGTATGATTGCGCCGGCGGCTCGGTTTTGCAGAGCCGCGAACGTAAGAGAGCGGTTGCTCTGGTGTTTCAGGATACTCCGCATTTTGCGTGACGCACTACACTAGAATGAACCGGGAGCCATGAAAGCCCGTCCATCTGTTCGCAAACCGGCAAAGCGTATCGCGGTGTGGCGCAAAAGCCGCTCGGTTTCCGGACAGTCCCCGTCCGATGCGAAGCCATCCGTCCAGATATCCGCACGCGCGGATTCCTTCCTCTCGAAACGTGTCCTCCTGGCGTGTTTGTTTCTGATTGCGGCGTGTATCATCGTATACGCTCCGGTGCGCCATTTCGGGTTTGTGTCATTGGACGATCCGGAGTACGTCACGGAGAACCTCCATGTTGCCCGGGGCTTGACATGGCAGGGCGCTCGGTGGGCTTTGACGTCTTCGTATGCAGCCAACTGGCATCCGGTAACCTGGCTGTCGCACATGCTCGACATGCAGCTTTACGGAATGAACGCTGGACCTCAGCACGTCACCAATCTGCTCCTCCATATTCTCAATACCCTGCTGCTGTTCGGGTTGCTTTACCGGATGACGGAGGCATTGGGCCGGAGTGCGTTCGTGGCAGCACTCTTCGCCTTGCATCCGCTGCATGTGGCATCGGTGGTTTGGATCGCAGAACGGAAGGACGTTCTGAGCACGCTGTTTTGGATGCTCACCATGTGGGCCTATGTGGCTTACGTACGACGGCCTGGGCTTGGACGGTACCTGCTGGCGCTCGTGTTCTTTGGGCTGGGCCTGATGGCGAAGCCCATGCTGGTGACGCTTCCGTTTGCGCTGCTGCTGCTCGACTTCTGGCCGCTGCAACGGGTCGAACTGGGGGGCGGCGCGGGCGGGTCCGGCCTAGTGCGGTTGGCGGTGGAAAAGCTCCCGCTGTTTGCTCTCGCCGCGGCGTCAAGCGTGGTCACCGTTCTGGTGCAATGGCATGGGGGCGCGGTCGCCTCGCTTGAGGGGATCCCGTGGGGCATCCGGCTGGCTAATGCGCCGGCGTCGTATATGGCTTACATCGGCAAGATGCTGTGGCCTGCGCGGCTGGCGGCATTCTATCCCTTCGAGACGTCGACGCTGGTCTGGCGGGCGTGCCTCGGTCTCCTGCTGCTGATCGGAGTGACCATCCTCGCGATTCGCGCGCGACGGCGCCACGGCTATTTTCTGGCAGGCTGGCTCTGGTATGTGGGAACGCTCGTCCCAGTGATTGGCCTGCTGCAGGTGGGAAGACAGTCCATGGCCGACCGCTATACCTATGTCCCGCTCATCGGACTGTTTGTCGTCGTCGCTTGGGGGGCGCCGGAACTCGCGGCTCGTTGGCGGCCCGGCAGGTTGGCGCTTCCGGCCGTGGCGGTGTGCGTCGTCCTGGCGTGCGCGGCTCTGGCAAGGGCCCAGGTCCGATATTGGAGCGACAGTACCGCTCTCTGGCAACATGAACTGGACGTTGGCGACGACCGCGCGGAGGCTTACGACAGCCTGGGAAAGGCACTGACGCGGCAGGGAAAACTCGATGAGGCCGTCCCGCGCTTCGTCGAGGCCCTGCGAATCAACCCCGGCTTCGCTGAGGCTCAGAGCGACCTGGGAGTGGCCTTGACACGGCAGGGGAAACTCGATGAGGCCGGCCGGCGCTTCGTCGAGGCCCTGCGGCTGAAGCCTGGCTACGCGGAGGCTCAGAACAACCTCGCAGTGGTCCTGTACCGGCAGGGCAAATTCGATGAGGCCGTTCAGCGCTTCGTCGAGGCCCTGCGAATCAACCCCAGCTACGCGGAGGCTCACGACGGCCTGGGAGTGGTCCTGTACCGGCAGGGCAAATTCGATGAGGCCGTTCTGCAGTTCGCCGAGGCCCTGCGAATCAACCCCGGCTACGCGGAGGCTCACAGCGACCTCGGGGTGACCCTATCACGACAGGGGCAACTCGATGAGGCCGTCCGGCAGTTCGTCGAGGCCCTGCGAATCGAGCCCGGCTTCGCGCAGGCAAGCTCCAACCTGAAGCTGGTCCAGGCCATGCAGCGAAAAGCTGGCCGGTAAGCGTCACTTCAGGTTGATGGCGCCGCGGCACCCCGCCGCCCCGCACCGGCAGCGTACCTTTTCGATCTTCTTCGAGAACCGGTAGTCCACCGTCAATTCTTCGCCCGGCTCGATGACGCGCTTGCTGATGTATAGGATGTGGCCCTTCCGTATCGAACTAACCAGGTTGGGTTCGCAGCTGTGGTTGATGATTTCGGCCCCGCTGCCGCCCACCGCGCCGTCGATCGTCCAGTAATCGTCCAGCGTGAACAGGTAGGTTAGCCAACCTTGGCCGCGGCGCTTGGTTTCGCGGCGCCCGATGCGCTCGCCGGTGTACTCGATCACCTTGCGCCGTGGCGGAATCCGCTCGAGTGTATACACCCCGCGGTGGTGGATCTTCGATTCGCGAATCGCCAGCTTAAAACACGCGTACCGCGGGTCGATCGCCGGGGACCTTACCAGAGCCGTTGTCATCCCTTGCAGGGCATTGTAACGCCGCTACGGCTCCAGCCGGCACAAATAAATTTTTCCGATGCCGCCCATAGAAACTTCCGTCTTCGAAGGCGAAAGCCATACGCGACAATGGCCTTGTCCCACGTTAGGACCGGTCCCCACGATGAGATCACCGCATTTCGCCTGCGCGCTTGCGCTCCTATCCGCCCCCATTGTCTTGGCTGCGGAACAAGCACCCGACATTCAATCCCGTCTGACGGCCGTCGAAGCCGCCGCAAGATCCGCCCAGAGCGCCGGAGATAACGCCTGGATGCTGGTCAGCGCCGCCCTGGTCTTGATGATGACCGGTCCCGGCCTCGCCCTGTTTTACGGCGGGCTGGTTCGCCGCAAGAACGTGCTCTCCACCATGATGCACAGCTTCGTGCTGATGGCCGTGGTCACCGTAATCTGGGCGGTGGTCGGGTACAGCCTGGCCTTCGGCGGGTCGGGTCCCTTCATCGGAGATCTGCATTTCGCCTTCCTGAACCACGTGGGCAGCGCCCCCAACCCGGATTACGCTCCCACCATCCCGCAGCAGACCTTCATGATTTACCAGTTGATGTTCGCCGTCATCACGCCGGCTTTGATCTCCGGCGCGTACGCCGAACGCATGAAGTTCAGCGCCATGCTGCTGTTCACCGTGCTTTGGACCCTCCTCGTCTACTTTCCGATGGCGCACATGGTATGGGGCAAGGGCGGCTTTCTCAACGCGGCAGGCAGCGGCGTTCCGTGTCTCGATTTCGCCGGCGGCACCGTGGTGCACATCACTTCCGGCGTCTCCGCCCTGGTGTGCGCGCTCTACCTGGGGAAGCGGGTTGGCTATCCCAGCGAACCCATGAAGCCGCATAACCTGGTGATCAGCGTCATCGGCGCGTGCCTGCTGTGGGTCGGGTGGTTCGGCTTCAACGCCGGCAGCGCCCTGGCGGCGTCCGGCCTGGCCACCAGCGCCTTCGTGGCCACGCATTTCGGAGCCGCCGCCGCCGCCCTGGGCTGGATCGGCGCGGAATGGATCCACAACGGCAAGCCCAGCGTCCTGGGCGGAATTTCCGGCGCCGTCGCGGGATTGGTGGCCATCACCCCGGCTTCCGGGTTCGTCCAACCGTTCCCCGCCCTGCTCATCGGCCTGTGCGCAGGCGTGGTTTGCTTTTTCATGGTCGGCAAGGTCAAGAGAATGTTCGGATACGACGACACGCTCGATGCCTTCGGCGTCCACGGCGCCGGTGGAACTCTGGGCGCGCTCCTGACCGGCGTCTTCGCCACCAACCTGGTGAACGATGGTTTCAAGGACTCGGCCGGGCGAACCCTGCCGCTCGGCTTGGTGGACGGCCACGCAGGCCAGATTCTCAACCAGGCCGCCGGCTGCGCCATCGCATGGGTCCTCGCGATAGTCGGCACCCTGGTTATCCTCAAGGTCTGCGACCTCCTCATCGGAGTGCGCGTCGCCGGGGACCAGGAGGTCGAGGGCCTGGATCTGAGCATGCACGGCGAGGAGGGGTATACTCTCGAAGGGTAGTCTCCGAAGAGGGTACGCTAAAGAAATGAAGAAAATCGAAGCCGTCATCCAGCCGTTCAAACTCGATGAGGTCAAGGAAGCGCTCAAGAGCATCGGCATCGATGGCATGACCATCAGCGACGTCCGCGGCCATGGGCGCCAGAAGGGCCACAAGGAAGTCTACCGCGGCCAGGAATATAACGTCGACCTTCTGCCGAAAGTCAAACTGGAGTTGGTCCTTCCCGATGCCCGTTATGAGGAAGTCTTGAAGGTCCTCTCCGCGGCCGCCCGCACCGGCAAGATCGGCGATGGCAAGATTTTTGTCATCGATGTGATCGAAGCCGTACGGATTCGCAACGACGACCGGGGAGAATCGGTCCTATAGCGCGGCGCTGCGGGATATCGTATGCAACCGTCAGGGCCCCATCCCTATCCCGCGCCGCATCCCTTCACCGCAACCTCCGACGTCTTGATTTCGCTCGCCGAACGCGCCAGCCTGGTGGACCATCTGGTGTCGCAAACCGCCGCGGAGTTGCTGTTTCCCACCGTTCCCGAAGGTCTCGCGGTGATTTCCGTGGGCGGATACGGGAGGCGCCAGCTTTTTCCGTTCTCCGATATCGACCTGCTCCTGCTGTGCCGGAACGAAGACATGCTCCGCGCGCATAAACCGGAGATCTCGGCCTTTCTGCAGAGATTGTGGGACGCCGGCCTGCGCGTCAGCCAATCGGTGCGCGTTCCCGACGAATGCCTGGAGGTTCACGACCAGAACGCCGAGCTCAACATCAGCCTGCTGGACCAGCGCTTTCTGTCCGGCGACCGGCCGCTGTTCGGCGCCCTGAGCAAGAAATTTCCGCGCTTCGTGCAGAGCAACCGCGACGCCCTGATGCGCAACCTGGTCCGCCTGACCCGCGAGCGCCACTCCAAATACGCCGACACTTTCTATCATCTCGAGCCCAACGTGAAGGAGACTCCCGGCGGGCTGCGCGATTTTCAGTTCATCCGATGGATGGAGCAGCTCCGCGAGGCGGACGCCACTCGTCTGACCTCGCCCGAGGCGCCCGACGACCTGCGGCACGCCTTCCGGTACCTGGCGCGCCTGCGGTCCGCACTCCACGCCCAGGCAGGACGCGACCAGAATCAGCTCACCTTCGACGCCCAGGATGCCCTGGCCGACAACGGGGACGTGGCCGCGTGGATGCGCGAGTATTACCGCCAGGCGCGCGCCGTCAATCGCGCGGCCATGCGCTCCCTGGAACTCTGGGACGCGCAGTCGAGCGCTCTGTTCGCGCAGTTTGTGGGGTGGCGCTCGAGGCTCTCCAACTCCGATTTCGCGGTGCATCGCGAGCGCGTTCATTTTCGCGCGCCACAACAACTGGAGAATGACCCCGAACTGGTGCTGCGGCTGTTCGAATTCGTGGCGCGTCACGGCCTGCGTCTCTCGAACGAAGCCGTGAATCAACTGGAGCCTCGTCTGGGCCGCCTGCGGGAGTACTTCGAGGAGCCGCGGAGCCTGTGGCCCGCGCTGAACCAGATTCTCTCCCAGACCCACGCGCCCCTGGCGGTCCGCTCGATGCATGAGACCGGCGTGCTTTTCGCGTTGTTCCCGGGCCTGGAGCAGATCGAGTGCCAGGTGGTGCGCGATTTCTACCATCGCTACACCGTGGACGAGCACACCCTGGTAGCCATCCAGAACGCCTGCGCCGCGCCGGCGCGCTATGGCGAGCTCCTGCTGGAGCTGCCGCAAAAGGCCGTGTTGCTGTTCGCGCTGCTGTTCCAC
>PLGA01000195.1:0-10116 GCA_003139735.1 Bryobacterales bacterium
TTCCACATGTGGGCGCCGGACGCCTATGAGGGCGCGCCTACCACCGTCACCGCCTACTTGTCGGTGGCTTCCAAGGCGGCGTCCATCGCGTTTCTGCTGCGCATCTTCCTGGGCCCGCTGGCTTCCGCCCGCCAGGTTTGGGAGCCGTTGCTGGCCGTGGTAGCGGTGGCCACTTTGACCATCGGCAACCTGGCCGCCATCAATCAGACCAACATCAAGCGGCTGCTGGCCTACAGTTCCATCTCCCACGCGGGCTACATGCTGCTGGGCCTGGTGGCCGGCAACCAGACCGGCATCAACGGCATTGCGGTGTACGTCATGGTCTACACGTTCATGACGTTAGGCGCCTTTCTGGTGGTGGTGGCGCTGCGGCGCAAGAACATTATCGGCGAGGACCTGGACGATTTCGCGGGCCTGATGCAGAAAAGCCCCGGCTATGCCCTTCTGATGCTCATCTTCCTGCTCTCGCTGGCCGGCATCCCGCCCACTGCGGGTTTTCTGGGAAAGTATTACATCTTCCTGGCTTTGATCCAGACCGGGCACTACGTGTTGGCGGTGGTGGCCACGTTGTACGTGGCGGTGGCGATTTATTATTACTTCAAGATTGTGAAAAGCATGTTTACCCGCGAGGAGATCGAGGCCTCCCCGGCGGCATCGAGCTTCGGCCTGCGGCTGGCGCTGGGCGTGAGCGGCATTCTGACACTCTTCATCGGCATCTACCCGGAGCCGTTCCTGAAGCTGGCGCAAACTTCGCTGATGCGGTAAGGACACTATGCACGCCATTGTTTCCAACCCTTTATTTGCGCCCGTCCTGATCACCCTGGTGATCATCGGGGTTTTTCCCCTGGTGGCCGGCTACCTCACGCTGGTGGAGCGCAAGGTGCTGGCGGATTTCCAGGTGCGCCTGGGCCCCATGCGGGCGGGTCCGAATGGGATACTCCAGCCCATTGCCGACGCTCTCAAGCTGCTGCTCAAGGAAGATATCATCCCGGCGGATTCGGATAAGCTTCTGTTCTGGTTCGCGCCGTGCGTTTCCACGTTTGCATCGCTGACGGCGTTTGCGGTGGTGCCGTTTGCCAAGAACATCGCTGTGGCGGACGTCAACGTGGGACTGCTGGTGATCTCGTCGATGTCGGCGGTGGGAATCCTGGGCATCATCCTGGGCGGCTGGGCGTCCAACAGCCATTACTCGCTGCTTGGCGCGCTTCGCAGCGCGGCCCAGCTTGTGAGCTACGAAGTGGCGCTGGCTTTCGCGCTGCTCTCGGGCGTGATGGTGGCGGGCACTCTGAGCATGCAGGGCATCGTCAAGGCGCAGTTGGACCACGGCGTCTGGGGCGCGTTCGCCAATTACGGCTTCATGCTCGTACCGTTCGCGGTTTACATCATTGCGGCCACCGCGGAAACCAATCGCGCTCCTTTCGATCTGCCGGAAGCCGAATCGGAGCTGGTGGCCGGTTTCCACACGGAATACAGCGGCTTTCGTTGGGCGCTCTTCTTCCTGGCCGAATACACCAACATGGTTGTCGTGTCGTCCGTGGCCGTGACCCTCTTCTTGGGCGGCTGGCTCCGGCCTTTCCCGAACGTGAGCTGGCTGGCCTGGCCCTTCAACGCCGCCATCCCGGCGATCCTGGTCGCCGGTTCCGGCGCGATGACGCTGCCGTTGGTCAAGAAACTGAAGAATCCGTCGCAACGGATCTGGCTTGTCCTGGTGGCGGCGGGCCTGATCGTCTGCGGCGCCGTCTTCTTCGTCCCGGTAGTGAACCAGGCCGTCAGCGGCCTTTTCTGGTTCCTTTTCAAGGTTGCGGGCCTTATTTATCTCCTTATCTGGTTCCGTGGCACGTTCCCCCGTTTCCGGTACGATCAATTGATGAATATCGGCTGGAAGATCGCGATTCCGGTGGGCATGGCCGCTGTTTTGATCAACGCTGTGCTGGGCATGATCCACTGACCTGCGACAATAAGCTGGAAGGATGATCGCTCGAAGGCCTCAGTTACCGCGTCCACCTTGGCTCCCTGGAGCGATCGTCTATCCGTACTATTTCCCACACGACTTTGTAATCCCCTTGGTAACCTGCTTGTTCGCCGCTACGCCTTTCCTAGCGATAGAGAAGTCTGCGGGCGCCGGCGTATTTGGGTCGGCATGCTGGTAGACTTCGAGGTAATTAAGCGCGCGCAAACCGGTGATAGCGCGGCTTTTAACGAAGTTGTCCTGGCCTATCGGAAGCGTGTTTTAGGGACCATCGCCCGGTCGATTGCCCGTCCTGAGGATGTCGAGGATGTCGCTCAGGAAGTTTTTTTGCGGTTGTATTTTTCGCTCGAGCAACTTCGAACGCCGGAGGTTTTTGAGCCGTGGCTGTATCGCTTGACGGTGAATGCGGCGTACGACTACCTGCGAAAGCAGCGCCGCCGGATGGAGTTTCGGATGTCCGACCTGTCCGAACAGCAGGTGATCATGGCGGACGCCGTGGCGGGCGGCAAGATCGAACGGGATGTACAGTATCACAAGAAGATTCGGGAATCCGTGGATTCGCTTCTCGGAGCGGTTTCCGAGGCTGATCGAATCCTCCTGATGCTGAAAGAAGTTGACGGTCTTTCGTTGAAAGAGCTTGAGAAGATTTATAAGGTCAACGAAAATGCTCTTAAGGTCAGGTTATTCAGGGCCCGGCAGCGGGTTCTAAAGGCCTTTGGAGCTGCGAGCAAAGGCAAGTCGCCGGATAACGCCGGCTAGCAGAGGACTTATGGATGCAATGCGTGGCAGCGACGAAGAGAGACTCGATGCCTTGTTCCGGGCGTTTCGCGATTGCCCCACGCCGGAACCGAGCGTGAATTTCATGCCCACTTTGTGGGCCAGGATCGAATCTCGTCAACGGTTTTCCTTCTCATTCCGACGCATGGCCGGGGCTTTTGTCACGGCGGCTTTGGCGCTTTCGGTTGCGCTGGGCATATATCTGGCGATTCCTCAGTCCAACCAGGCCTATTACTCCCAGACCTATATTGAAGCGACTGCTAACAGCAACCTGAATACCGCGGATATCGTCGGCCCGGTGCTTTCGGATCTTTCCGATCCAGGCCGGTGACCTGACGATGTTGAAAACCAAGACCTCCGCGGTACTTTCCTTAGCACTGGTCTTCGTCAGCGGCGGGCTCGTTGGAGTCCTGGCCCACCGGGCGTATATCGTGCGCGCGGCGTCCGTAAACCCCGAATCGAATCACAAGCTTAGTTCCGCCGACTGGCGCAAGCACGTTCTGGCCGAAATGCGAACCAAGCTCAAGCTGGGTGACGGCCAGACGCAGCAATTGAACGGGATTTTCGACGAGATGGATGCCCAGGTCCGCGACCTGCGCGCCAAGCGGGACAGCCAGAACCAAGCCCTTCAGAACGACCTTGTTGTGAAAATCAACGGCATGCTGCGCCCCGATCAGCGTGAGCTCTACAAACAATATAGAGAAGAGCGCGAAAAGGAGCGGCAGCGCCGCAAGATGCAAGGCCCGCCGGGCGGTCCGGGCGGCCCACCGCCGGGTCCGCCGCCGCCGGAAACCAAATAAAGCCCGGCCTAGGCCGTGGGCTGGGTTGCCTTCGCGCCGCGGGTGGCCTTGTACTTCCTCTCAAACCGCTCCACGCGGCCAGCCGTATCGATCAGCTTCTGTTTCCCGGTAAAAAACGGGTGACAGGAGGAGCAGATTTCCACGCGGATATCGCCCTTGTTCGTGGAGCGCGTCTTGAACGTGTGGCCACAGGCGCAAGTGACGTTAATCTCGTTATAAGCGGGGTGAATACCGACCTTCACGGGGAATCCTTTCAGGAAAACTCAGTATATCAGACACAGAAACCCCCGTGGGCCCGAAAGACCCACGGGGGTAGTAGCCTTCGAAGTAAACCTGAGGCTTAGCTGACGCTAGAGAGGCAGCCGGTCCACAGGAACCTGATCCCGCGACTGAACGGGATCGCTACGTTAGAAGGTCGACTTCAACAGTCGGCCACCTCTCGCGGTCGTATATGACTATCCATGTTGCTGGACCACCTCCTTCTTCAGTTCTCTTTTATGCTCTCACGCAAGGGAAAAGTTGTCAAATCGGACCCCACCGATTTCGCTACAAATTCTTCGCGGCGAACCTGCACATGGCCAACCCGTCGATCAAGTTGAACGGGTACTGGCCCGTGGTGTAATGCCCGCACGGCAGCGTGAAGACCTTGTGCGGCAGTTTGAGCGTCCGAAAACTCTCCAAGACCTGCCTCGAATACACCGGCCGGAACGTCGTGTCGTAGCGCGCCCAAATCAAAAGGCTGCGCATATCGCGGCCCTGCAGCCGGTTGAGATAAGAGGCTGGACTGATCACCGACCAATAGCGCCGCAACTCGTCCTGGCTCACGTGGCCGCTAAACCCCTTCCTTACGTTTTGAGTGGAAAGCCCGGTCCAAACTACATCCGAGAAATACATCGAGACGTGATTGAAGATGCCCGCGCGCACCCGCGCATCGTGGGCCGCCGCGATGAAGGCGATGCAAGACCCCAGGCTGGTTCCCAGGATGCCGATTCGCGTATAGCCCCGCTGTTCCAGCCAGTCCAGGCACGCCCGCGCATCGATCACCGATTGCCGGCAGGCGTGGATGGTGCGGCCGACATTGGCGGAGCAATGGTAATCGGCGCGCTCAAGACCGGCCGGCATGCGCTCCGCATGGTACGCCATGGTCATGCGCAGGGCGCTGACGCCGAAGCGGCTTAGCAGCTTCGCCAGTCCAACATGGCCCTCCGCGTCCGAGTTCCATTGCGGCAACACCACCAGGGCCCGGCCCCCGTCGTCCGGCGCGGGGAACCAGCGCGCATGAACCGTGTCGTTTTCGGGATCGCCAGAGGGCGCCGGGCTGCTAAAGGTCAGCCGGCCGTCCTGCAGAAGGTAATCGCGCACCGGAAGATAGGAAAAAAAGCGGTCCGAGTCCTTCAGGGCTTCCGTCACGAAAGCCGGCAACCGGCGCGCGGCGTCGCCATTCGCATCGAGCGGAAAGGAGGGGAACCCAATGGCGTGCAGCCACTCGCTGCCCCAATCGAAGGGGCGAACCACGCGGTTGGTGTCGCGTGTGGCCAGATTTCGCTCCCATCGGTCCATCCAACGCGCGTAGAGTCCTCGCATGTGCTGAGAACCTTAAGTTTAGCGGAAAAAAGCGGAGCGCCACGCGCCCATGGCGGCCAGCCATCGTAAACTGGAAATTCATGGCTTACCAGGGACATTACGTTGTCACAGGCGGCGCCGGCTTCATCGGCTCCGCCATCGTGCGCAGCCTGTTGCGCGAGGGGGCCGGCCCCATCGTGGTGGTCGACAACCTCTTGACCGGGCGCGAATCCAATCTGGAGGAGGTGCGCGCCCGCATCGATTTTGAGCGGGCCGACATCCGGAACTTCGCCGAAATCGCTCCCCTTATCCGCGGCGCCGCGGTGGTGTTCCACGAAGCCGCCATCCCGTCGGTTCCGCGCTCCATCGACGAACCCGTTCCCTCCCACGAGGTCAATATCGATGGGACGTTCAACGTGCTGCGCGCCGCTCGCGAGGGCCGCGCGGGCCGCGTGGTTTATGCGGCCTCCTCGTCGGCTTATGGGGATACCGAGGTTTTGCCCAAGGTGGAGGACATGAGGCCGCGCCCGAAGTCGCCCTACGCCCTGCAAAAACTGGTGGGCGAGTATTATTGCGGCGTTTTTTCCGCGGTGTGGGGCCTGGAAACCGTGGCCCTGCGATATTTCAACGTCTATGGCCCCCGGCAGGATCCCTCCAGCCACTATTCCGGAGTGCTGTCCTTGTTCATGAAAGCGCTTATCGAGCGGCAATCCCCCACCATCTTCGGCGATGGCGGGCAGTCGCGCGACTTCACCTTCGTCGAAGACGTGGCCGAACTGAATCTCAAGGCCGCCCGCGCTCCCCATGCGTCGGGAAAAGTCTATAACGGGGGCAACGGCGGCCGCATTACGCTGAACCAGGCTTGGTCCTTGCTACAGGAAATCGAGGGCGTGAGAATCCCTGCCCGCTATGCTCCACCGCGGGCCGGCGATGTCCACGACTCGCAGGCCGATACGGTCGCCGCCACGCGCGACCTGGGACACGCCCCACGCTTCTCTTTCGAGCAGGGGATGCGGCTGACGCTCGAATGGTACCGGCAGGAGCGCCGCGCCCCTGGCGCCTGAATTGCTCTACCGTGCCATTAGTGTCCCGATTTTCAACGCCTTCCGGCCCTGAAGGTGCGTCTCTAACCCCTAAGCTGGGGCATACGACGCTCGTTCCGGTACTACGCGCCCATGCGTTCACGATAGGGCTCTCGGATGCTCAGGTGGAGTCTCTGGCTGCGCTGGCTGCGCCAGTCACCTTCGAGGAAAACCAGGTTGTGCTCGAAGCCGGCGAACGCTCGACTTCGTTTTACCTCATGGTGGAGGGCAGCGTCGCGGTCGAATTGCGTACCCCCCGTTATGCGGTCTGCGTGCAGGCGGTTGGACCGGACCAGGTATTCGGCTGGTCTGCGTTGCTCGACCAACAGGACACCGTATTCCAGGTCCGCTCCCGCGAGCGCAGCACCGCGTTGCGCCTGGACGGGGCGGCCCTCACCGCTGCCTTTCAGACCGACCCCCAGCTTGGCGTCGAGATCCTTCGCCGCACGCTCCGGGTAGTCGCCGGCCGCGTGAAGGCCACCGAGCTGCGCTTCGCCGAAATGTGCGGCGTAAAAGCGTAGCGGCCGCTGTCTGACGGGCCGCCCTGCGGAGCGAAAAACAGGATAATGGCCGCCGATGAACACGGATAAACGCAGATAAGAGAGCCACCGAGTTCTTGGTCCCTTTTATTATCCGTGTTCATCCGCGTTCATCCGCGGCCCAAGATTCTCTTTCCTTTAGCGCTGGTTTCCAGCGCTCATCATGGACAGCAGCTCCAGCGTGCGTTCGGGCGACCCTACAAACAGGTTCACCGGAGATCGGCGATACTTCATCATCTGCTGATAAATGACATCTTCCTGGCTCGAGTTGATTCCCCAACCCGCCAGGTATTGAAGCCGCAGGTCCCCATCGTGGTTAATATCCGCTCCCGCCAGCCACGGTCCCAGATCGGACTTCTGGCCGGCGTATCCCAAGAACAGGTCATACGCCGAATTCACCCCGATCTCCCGAAGCGATTGCGCCACGGGCGCATAATCCGGGCGGTCCATGCGCGCCTGCACCTCGCCCAGATCGATCTTGAGCGGACCGTTCTGACCCAGGAAAACCATGTCGTAGCCGCGTCCGTCGATGGTGTTGGCCCAGATCGTCCCATAGGGGAACGCCGCGAAGAACGTCGCGATCTCGCTCCTCACGGTGCGTTCGTCGCTCTCGTATAGAGGCACATAGAGCGAGAACATTCCACCCGGATTCAAGTGCCGCTTCACCGCCTCGAAGTATTCCTCGGAATAAAGGCCGGCCGTGCCTTTGACGAAGACATCCAGCGGGTCGGATGCGATGATGTCGAACGTCTCCGTCGTTGTCATCAGATAGTGGCGCGCGTCGTCGTAAATCATGTGCGTCCGCGGGTTGTGCAGAACGTCATAGTCCTGCGCGGCGAAATAGCGTGTGGAGGTGGGAGGGATGACCGGCTCGATCTCACAGACGGTGATTTTTTGGATGCCCGGGTACGTCGTGAACGTACCCGCCGAGACTCCCGCTCCGAATCCGATTCCCAGCACCGACCGCGGATTCGGGTGCAGTATGGCCGGCAGGTGCCCGACGGTCCGCTGCAGCTTCATATCGTACGGCTCGGTGGTGGCCTCCACGTGGCCGTTCACGTCCACCTCCCAGGCGCCGTCGGGCCACTGGGAAATGGCCACGGAGGAATTCCTGCCCTCGGCCGTGTACACCACGTTCCCCGTGGAAACGGCCATTTTGCGGCCATACGCGATGAGCCTGCCAGGGACTGCGTCGACGCTCCAGGCCAGCAGGCCCGCCAACAGCATGGCAGCCGCCATCAGCGGGGCCCCGATTTTCGATTGGCGCTCGTTGAAGTACGGCGTCAGCGCGAACAAGCCGCTAATGGCAGAGACAATGAGTATCCCCCGCATGGTCTGCTGGGTGCCAATCCAGGGGATGAGCACCAGGCTGGTGGCCAGCGCTCCCACAATCGCGCCCACGGTGTTGGCCGCATAAACGCCGCCCACCACTTGACCCGGGTCCTCACCAGGCCTCGACGCCGCGGCGCAGGCCAGTGGAAAACTTGCGCCCCACAGGAGCGTGGGCGGCAGGATAGCCCACAAGCAACGCACCATATCGAGCTGGAAAATGTGCCAGGGGCTGATGGTCAGCATGGGGTTGATGGGCCAGAACGGCAGCGAGTCGGCGATGATCCAGGCGGTCCACGCAATGCCGGCGGCCAGCAGGATCTGGCACCAGCCCAGCGCCGCTCGCGGCGAAGTCACCCGCAGCAGCCACGATCCGCAAAGGCTGCCGATGGCCAGCCCGATCAGGAAGACCGCGAGGATCACGGAGAACACGTAGACCGTGGCCCCGAGCAGCATTCCCATCAGGCGCGTCCAGACCACCTCGGCGCCCAGCGCCCCCGCTCCGGAAAGCGCAATGGTGACGTAGATGGTCCACCGGCTCCCGTCTTCGGCCTCGACGGTCTCGACGGCGGCGGGAGCATCCTCATCGGACCGCGCCGGAGTTCGACCGGCCAGCCAAAGGCTGACGCCCGCCACGGCCAGGTTGATAGCCACCGCCGCGAAGGTGCCCATCGCCATGTTATAGATTCGAAGGATGTAAAAACCTGCCAGCAAACACCCGAATACCGCTCCCGCCGTATTCCCGCCGTACAGCATGCCCCACCACGAAGCGCCCCGCGGCGTAGACTCGGTCCACCGCACGATGGCCGGCAAAGACGCTCCCATCAGCGTGGTCGGCGGCAGCAAACAAATGACGCAGAAGAACCCCCGCAATAGCATGCCCGGCAGGCCGTAGGCCGCTCCAGCCACGTACACCCGGTTGATCAGGGGAATGGCGCCCAGCACAACCAATCCCAGAATGGCGATGCCCGCTTCCAGGGCCGCGTAAACCCGAAGCGGATGTTGGCGCAGCCGCAACCGCGGCAAAGCCAGGCTCCCCAGGCACAGGCCGCCCATATAGGTGGCCAGCAGCACGCCGAGCGATACGGCCGTGGAACCAATGGCCAGTTGCAGCAACTGGAACCACACGATTTCATAGATCAGCGCCGAACAGCCGCTGCCGGCGAACAGCAGAATCAGCAGGGGCAGGTAGCGCGGCGCGCCGGTGCTTGCGGGCTGGGCTTCGGTTTGTGCCATTTCGTACTCCTGGGGATGGGAAAGCCTCATTCTACTACCCTTCACTCTGGAACCGAATCGCCGGTTCGTCCCCTGTTACACTGAATCCGGGAACGCATCTCATCCGGTGGTGGGCTTGGTCTTCAAAACCACTGGGCGGTCCGCAAAGGCCGCCGATCGGTTCGACTCCGATACGTTCCCGCCACGACCCGGCCCGCGGCCGCTGAAAGAAGTCGAAACCTCGCCGCCTTCCCGAGCGTTTAATGATTAGGCCGTTCGGCTTGGGGAAGGGCGTATACTAGTCTAGGTAGGAGTCCCGGTCCATGAAACACCTTGGCATCGTACCCGTGACATTACTGGCCGCACTGGGCCTGTTGGTTTCCAGTATGCCCGCCGCCGGTCAGGACGCTCCGGCAGCGGACAAAAACGCGCCCGCGGCGGACGCGGACAAGACGGCTCCCGCGGCGGACAAGGATGCCTCGGCGGCGGACCAGGACGTTCCGCCCGTTGCGACCAACCTCACGCCCGAGGATCAGAAGAAGTTGGACAAGGAAGCCGCTGCCAAGGAGAAGAAACAGGCGGCCGAACAGGCGGCCGCGGACAAGAAAAAGGCCAAGAATTCGAAGAACGACCCGGATGCGATCGGCTCCCGTGATTTGGATAAGGGCGCCGTCGAATTCTATTCGCTCGAAAAGGAAATCGCGCTGGGTAAGCAGTTGGCTCAGGAAGTCGAGCGCCAGGCCAAGATCGTCGACGACCCCATCATCGCCGAGTACGTGAACCGCGTGGGTCAGAACCTGGTGCGCAACTCCGACGCCAAGGTGCCCTTCACCATCAAGGTC
>PLGA01000195.1:10156-12174 GCA_003139735.1 Bryobacterales bacterium
AGCCGCGGCGAGTTGATGCAAATCATGACCATTCCCCTCTGGATGATGGGCGGCTGGACGGGGTACGCCATCCGGCAGGGCATGAGCCTTGCCATTCCGCTTGGCTTTTTGCAGTTCAGCCAGGGGTTTGAGAAGGAAGCCGATTATCTGGGCCTGCAGTATATGTACAAGGCGGGTTACGATCCGACCGCGTTCGTGGATTTCTTCGAAAAGATCCAGACCCTGGAGAAGAAGAAGCCCGGCACCATGTCCAAGGTCTTCTCTTCGCATCCTCCGACCGACACCCGCATCAAGGTCGCCCAGGACGAAATCCAGAAGATCCTCGTGGCCAAGCCGGAATATGTGCTGAACACCTCCGAGTTCAACGACGTGAAGGCTCGCGTGGAGATGCTCCACAACCGCCGCAAGGTGAGTACGCCGACCGATCCCACACGGCCGCAGTTGCGCCGCGCCACCGGGAGTTCGACCGGCACGGATACCAATCCCGACGCCACGACGACGCCGTCGGATTCGGATGATCGTCCCACTCTGAAGCGCCGCGACAATTGAGCCAGTGGGGCGGACCTCCTGGTCTGCCTTCTTCAACCAAAGGCAGACCAGGAGGTCCGCCCCACTTTACGCGCTAGCGCGCCGGAAGCCGTCGATCTCGGCGATCTCTTCCGCGCTCAATCGGAATGCCAACGCGCCGATCACTCCACGCGCTTGCGCCGCCGAACGCATCCCCACAATGGCCGCCGTAATGGCCGGATTTCGCAGCACCCAGGCGATCGCCACCTCGCCGGCTGTTCGGCCATAGCCCGCGCCGATCCGCTTCATCAAGTCGGCCAGTTCCAGGTTCCTCGAAAGCCTCGGTTCGAGGAAGGCCAACGCCTTGCGCCGGAAATCGTCCTCCGGAAATGCGGCTACGCGCTCCTTGGTCATCGTGCCCGTCAGCAGGCCCGATTTCATGGGCGAATACGCGATTACGCCGACGCCGTGCCCCTGGCAGTAAGGTAGGGTGATCTCTTCCACTTCCGGCGAAACCGCCGAGTAGGGCGGCTGCAGCGAAGTCACCGGCGCGATCTTGCGGCAGCGTTCCAACTGGTTCGCGTCGAAATTGGAGACGCCGATCCACCGCACCTTGCCTTCCTCTTTCAGCTTGGCCAGCGCGGTCCAGCCCTCCTCGATATCGGCATCCGGCTCCGGCCAGTGGACCTGGTATAAGTCGATGGCATCCACGCGCAGCCGCCGCAGGCTGTCCTCGCACTCGCGCCGTACGGATTCGGCCTTGAGCGACCCGCTGATCTGGCGCTGCTCGTTCCAGACGCGCTCGCACTTGGTGAACACATAGGGCCGTTCGGAACGCTCCGCCAAGGCCCGCGCCACCACTTCCTCGGAATGCCCAAGCCCGTACACCGCCGCCGTATCGATCCAATTCACGCCGGCGTCGAGCGCCGTGTGGATGGCCGCGATGGATTCGCCATCATCCTGGGGCCCCCACGCGAAAGCCCAACCGCCTCCGCCCATGGCCCACGCGCCAATGCCTATTGGCGTCAATTCCATGTCGCTGTTTCCGAGCCGTTTCTTCTCCATGTCTTCTATAATATCCCCGAGGCCATGGACACCTTCACCGCCGCCGAGCGCGCCGCCATCATGCGCCGCATCCGCGCCAAGGACACCAAACCGGAAATGGCCGTGCGCCGCATGGTCCACGGCATGGGCTTCCGTTACGCGCTGCATCGGGCCGACCTTCCCGGCAATCCGGACCTGGTTTTTCCGTGCCGCGCCAAGGTGCTCTTCGTCCACGGCTGCTTCTGGCATGGGCATAGCTGCCGGGCCGGCCGGAACCGTCCCAGTTCCAACCGAACCTACTGGATTCCCAAGTTGGACCGCAACAAAGCCCGCGACGCCGTCAACCGCCGCCGTCTGCGCGCGCTGGGCTGGAGCGTGCTCACGGTTTGGGAGTGCCAGTTGAAAGACATGGAACGGCTGCGGCAGAGAGTCGGCAGGTTCTTGAAAACAGGGGCCGGGGGCCAGGG
>PLGA01000105.1:0-1147 GCA_003139735.1 Bryobacterales bacterium
GTATTCAGTAAACTACCGCTAGACCGGCGCGCAACGCGCACCCGGACGGTATCCTGAGTTCGGAGCGAACGTTTTTCGCCACTACCAGGACCAGCCAGGGGCGCTCTTTGTTACAGTCGGAACGCAATGCAACATTGATGATTGAAGTGCTGCGTTCGTATGTAGCGGCCGGGAAATTCCGGCTCCATGATTTTGTAGTCATGCCTGACCATATGCATCTGTTGATGACGGTAGGCACCGGCATGACCATCGAGAAGGCAATGCAGTTCATCAAGGGTGGGTTTTCGTATCGCCTGAAGAAGGAATGCGGCTATAGGAGAGAGGTCTGGCAGCGCGGGTTTTCAGAAGCGCGAGTCGATGACCGGCAAAGCTTCCTGCAGCATCGGGAATACATTGCCGCGAACCCCGTGAAAGCGGGATTGGTCGATTCGGCGGAGGCGTTCCCATACTGTTTTGAATACCTGGCAAAACGAAAGAAGGCAGGGGCTAAAGCCCAGTGATGTTTTACGGGTTGCGGCACGGCTAAAGCCATGCCCTGATACAGGGCCTGAATGTCGGGCGGCGTCACGCTCATTCGCCGCTCCCGATTGCCAGAGCGGGGGCAGGGGCCCACTCACGGCCCGACATTATAATCACGATGTCGAAATCCATCAAGATCGATTCGAGTTTGTGGCGGCGGGTGGAGCAGCGCGCGAAGGAGGCGGGGTACAGCTCGGCGGAGGAGTTGGTGGAGCACGCCGTGGAGAAGGAATTAGCGCGGCTGGAGGACGGCGAAGCGCATGAGGAAATCGAGCGCCGGCTGAAAGGTCTCGGATACCTGGAATGAGCGGCTGGAGCCTGATGGCTATTGGGGCCTTGTGCGGCGCGCTCATGGCGTGGGTTTTCCGCCGCGCCACGGACCGGGCGGCCCTGCGCGTGGCGGGCAAGCGGATGCTGGCCCATTTTACGGAGTTCAGGCTATTTTTCGACGAGCCGTGGTTGATCTGGCGCGCTCAGAAAGAACTGGCGGCGGCCAATCTGCACTGGCTGGCGCTGATGCTGCGGCCGGCGGCGATTCTGGCGCTGCCCGCGGTGTGGCTTTTCGCCGGCCTCGATTCCATTTACGGCTGGCAGCCGCTGGTGGTGGGCGAGAGCGCGGTGGTCAGCG
>PLGA01000105.1:1261-18224 GCA_003139735.1 Bryobacterales bacterium
TGGCGTACCTGCTCAATCCGGAGGAGCCTCGCTTACCGGGCGGAGGCGTGGACGCGCTGGAGGTGGACTATCCGGCCGCCGGGGTCCGATTCGCCGGGATGACGCTGCCTTGGGAGGTCTGGTTCCTGCTGGCCTCGAGCGCCGGCGCGCTTCTGGCACGATGAGAGACTACGTCACGGTGGTGACGGGGGCGCCCCGTTCCGGAACATCGTTGATGATGCGGATGCTCGATGCGGGCGGGATTCCGGCGCTCACCGACGGCCATCGCCCGCCGGACGAGCACAATCCGGGCGGATACTTCGAATACGATCCGGTGAAGCGGCTGGCCGAGGACGCTTCGTGGTTGGAGGCGGCGCGCGGCCGGGCGGTGAAGGTGATTTACCGGCTGCTGGCGCATTTGCCGGCGCAACTCGATTACCGGGTGGTGTTCATGGAGCGCGATATGGGGGAAGTGTTCGAATCCCAGCGCGACATGCTTCGCGCGAGAGGCGACCCCGCGGCGGACCAGCGCGGAGACCGGCTGATGGCGGCCTTGGCGGAGGAGCTGCGCAACGCACGGGAATGGCTGGCGCGGCGGCCGGGCGTCCGGGTGCTGGCGGCGCCCTATGGCGAGGTGGTGCGCGAGCCGGCGGCCTGGTCGCGCAGGATCTCGGACTTTCTCGGCGGCCTGGATGAGGCGGCCATGGCGGCCGTGGTCGATCCGGCGCTGTACCGGCATCGGTGAAGCCCGCACAAAGCAAAGGACTTAAATGGTCTCGCGCGAATGGGGTAACCACCCCGCGGCGCGGCACGCCATTGCAGTTGACGGTGTGCGCGCCGTAACGTTCAGTCTGAGATCCAGGTCTTTATCACTATGAGAGCAAAAAGAGTTGTCGCCGCGACGTTTCTGGTATGGCTGCTGGCTGCTTATGCGCAGCAGGCTCCGCAGCAAACTCCCAGGCCGCCGGTGGTTCAGCAGCCGAATGCGCCTCTACAGAAACAGGCATACAAGTTCGAGGCGGAAGCCCAATTGGTGGTGCTCAACGTCTCCGCGAAAGACAAGAGCGGCAACCCCGTGGAAGGCTTGAAGGTCAACGATTTCACGGTCACCGAGGACGGCAAAGCTCAGCAGGTGAAGGTCTTCGAGTTCCAGAAGCTGGAAGAGGACGTCCTGCCGGATCCCACGGCGGCGGCCCCGGCCGCGGCGCCCGCAGCGGCTCCGCCGCCGCCGACTGTGGCGCCGGCGGTGCAGACCACCATTACGCCGGCCAAGCCGGGCGAGATCAAGTACAAAGATAAGCGCCTGCTGGTGCTGTACTTCGACTTCCAGGGCATGCCGCCGGACGACCAGGTGCGCGTCCAACAAAACGCCTTGAAGTTCCTCAAGACCCAGATGACGGCTTCGGACCTGGTGGCCCTGATGAGCTATGCAGGCGAGTTGAAGGTGCTTCAGGACTTCACCGAAGACCGCGACGCGGCGATCAAGATTATCAACCACCTGGTGATCGGCGAGGCCAGCGAAATGGCCAACGTGGTTGCCGACGACAGCACCGAGGACACGGGAGCGGCCTACGTGGCGGACGATACCGAGTTCAACATCTTCAATACGGACCGGCAGTTGGCATCGCTCGAAGCCGCCGTGAAGATGCTGGCCTCGCTGCCTGAAAAGAAAGCGCTGGTGTATTTCGGCAGCGGCGTATCGCGCAATGGAATCGACAACGACGCGCAACTGCGCGCCACCATCAACGCAGCGCTTCGCAGCAACGTATCGTTCTATCCGGTGGACGCCACCGGGCTGGTGGCCGGCTCCCCGGTGGGCAATGCCAACGTAGGCGCGGCGGGCGGCAACGGCGCCGGCGTGGGCGGCGGCGGCCGCGGCAGCGGCGGCAATTTCTCCGGCAGCGCGGTGGCCGCCAGGGCCAGCGACGCGCAAGGATTGCAAGACACCCTGTATGCCCTGGCGAACGATACCGGGGGCAAGCTGTTTGTCGACAGCAACGACTTGGCGGTGGGCATTGTGCAGGCCCAGAAGGACATTTCGAGCTATTACATCCTCGGCTACTACACCACCAATGCCGCTTTGGACGGCAAGTTCCGCCGCATCAAGGTGACGGTCAACAACAACCAGATCTCCAAGCTGGACTACCGCACCGGGTATTTCGCTTCGAAGGAATTCAAGAAGTTCGATTCCTCGGACCGGGAACGCCAGCTTCAGGAAGCCCTCATGCTGGGCGATCCGATGACGGACCTCTCCATCGCGCTGGAGACCGACTACTTCCGGCAGGCGAGCGACCGGTACTACGTGCCGATTTCGGTCAAGCTTCCAGGAAGCGATCTTGAGCTTGCCAAACACGGCAACGCCGAAAGCACGCGACTGGACTTCATCGGCGAAGTTCGGGACCCCAAGAACCAGGTTGTGGGGTCCGTGCGCGATTTCATCACGGTCAAGCTGAAGGAAGAGACGGCATCGCAGTTGGCCAAGAGGACGATCGCATACGACACGGGCTTCGTTCTGCCGCCCGGCTCGTACTCGGTCAAATTCCTGGCCAGGGAGAACGAGACCGGCAAGATGGGGACGTTTGAGGCCAAATTCGTGGTGCCCAACCTGAGCGTCAGCGCGAATGTGAGTTCCCTCCCGATCAGCTCGGTGGTTCTCAGCAACCAGCAAGAGAAGATGACGGACACGATTGGCGGCGCTGGGATGAACATGCGTTTGTTCAACTACAATCCCCTGGTGCAGAACGGCCAGAAGCTGGTTCCCAGCGTGACGCGGGTTTTCCGCAAGGACCAGGAAATGTATGTGTTTCTGGAAGCGTACGAACCGACCGCAGCCAAGACGCAGCCGGTGATCGCCACTTTGGCCTTCTATCGCGGCAACGTCAAGGCGTTTGAATCGGCGCCGGTTCAGATCGAGAACGGGCTGAACCCCGATACCAAGGCGGTGCCGGTGCGATTCGTCGTACCGCTTTCCAAGATCGAGCCGGGCAAGTATATATGCCAGGTCAGCGTGCTCGATCCAACCGCGCAGAAGTTCGCCTTCTGGCGCGCGCAAATGTCATTGTTGCCGTAGAGGGGCCGCGGGTTCCGCCGGGACGCCTTGACGGGCGCGGCATGTTAAATTATGGGTGAGATGCGGATTTTCCTTTCATCCGTGACATTCGCCGCGATCGGTGCGCTTTTCGGCCAGGGCGCGGCCGGGCAAAACCCGCCCGCCGCCACCAACAAGGCCGCGGCGCCGGCTATCGAAGCGCCGCCCATCCCGGCGCGACCTCTTGCCGATTACCAGGGGCATGCTCCGGCGGGCGCGGTTACGGTGGCGGGCGAGTTCACGGGGCACTCCGTGGTCACGCCGCTGGCGACCTTCACCACGGAAGACTACGTGGCGGTGGAAGTGGCGGTGTCCGGGGCGCCAGGGGCGCGCGCCACGATGTCTTACGAGAATTTTTCGCTTCGCATCAACGGGAAGAAGGCCTTGCCCGCCCAGCAATATCTGCTGCTGTTCAAGTCCCTCAAGGATCCCGAGTATGTGCCGCCCGATGCGGACAAACCGAAGGACAAGATGGGCGGCCCCGAGTTCGGAAGCACCGCGGCCGACCGCGAGTATCCGTGGCATCCGATTCCATTCGAAGTAACGCACAAGATGGAAGTGCGCGTGGAAAAGGCCTCGCTGCCGGAAGGAGACCGCGCCCTTCCCGAGGCGGGATTGATCTTCTTCCAATATCGCGGCAAGGAAAACGGCATCAATTCGGTTGAGCTGATTTACACGGGTCCGGCCGGAAAAGCAATCGTACCGCTTCACCCTTAAGAGCGCGGAACCCAGTGTAGTGTCCAAGAATTACTCAACAGGCCCGAAGAAGGCAGGCCACAGAANNTGCCCCACTGTATAGTTAATTCCCGGACTGCGCCCAATACTGGCGTCGCGCTTGCACCACCAGACCCTTTTGCGCGGCGGTGAATTGGATGGCGCGAAACTCGGAGATGCCGACGGGCTTGTCCGACACGTAGCCCAGGCTGTACTGGTTGCGCAGTTCCTGCTCAATGACGTCGAAGATCCGGTCCACGGTTTGCTTTTTCGAAACCTCGAAGAAGCCGCCCCCGGTTTCGCCCGACATGCGCCGCAAGACGCGGTCGCCGCCGCCGCCGCCGAAGATGCCATAAGCGGCGGGGTCGGAATACAGAATGGAATAGACCATGGCATCGGCGCGCTGGGCGGCGTCCACGGCATCCTGCAAAGCGCCGTAGCTGCCGAAGTCGACGCCGTCGGTGAGCACGATCAGGGCTTTTCGGCCGGTCTGCTTCTTCATGATGTCATTGGAGGCGCGGACCACGGCGTCATAAAGCAACGTGCCGCCGCCATGTTGGATGCGCAACTGGCTCTCCGTCTCCGTATCCACATAGGCCAGCGCGTCTTCCAATTTGCCGACCGAAGAGGTGAGATCCTGGCGGACGCGCACGGCGCTATCGAACTGCATGAGGAAGACCCGGTCCTTGTTTTCGCGGACCACGTGGTCGAGAAAGCGCATACTGGCGCCGCGCTCCGCATCGAGCACGCGCTGCTGGCTGCCGCTGGTGTCCACCATCAGGCCGACCGTCAGCGGCAGGTCGGTATCGCGCGCGAAATAGCGGATGGTTTGCGGGCGGCCGTCTTCGGATAGCGAAAAATCCTCCTTGTTCAGACTGCCGACGAGTTCGCCGGCCTTGTTGCGCACGGTGGCGAGGACGTTCACGACTTTCACATCGGTGGAAAAGATCGGCTGGTCCTGGGCGCGGGCGAATGGCATGCAGAGAGCGGCCGCGGCCTGGAGAACGGCGCGGCGGGTGATGGGGCTTTGGGTTGGCGGGCGCATCCTACTAAGTCGATTATGGCATCGGGGCGAGAGTGGCAGGCGGAAGCGCCTGCCCCACCTTGCCTATACTTGGTAATAGGCGATGAGCGAATACGACAAAGAGCTATCCCAGATTGTGGCGGAGTTGAACCGGGCGGCGCCGAGCCAGAAGGCCAGCGCGCAGAGGGTGGCGCAGTCCACGGCGTCGCTAGACCGGCTGCTGGAACTGGCGGCGCGGCGCGGCGCTTCCGATATCGTGCTGGTGGCGGGAGCTCCGGCCATCCTGCGGATTGGCGGCGCGCTGGCGCCGGGGGTGGGCGAGGCGCTCGACCCGGAAGACGTTCGCGGCCTGGTGACGCCGCTGCTCGAAACGTGGCAATTGGAGGAGCTGCAAAAGAAGAAGTCGGTGGACCTGAGCTTCGCGCGCGAAGGGCTGGGGCGTTTCCGCATGAACATCCACCACCAGCGGGGCACGCTGGCCGCGAGCATCCGGCTGCTGCCGTCGCGCATTCCCACGCTCGAATCGCTGCGGCTGCCGGCCTCGCTGGCGAAACTGGCCGAGCGGCGGCAAGGGCTGGTGCTGGTGACCGGTCCGACGGGATGCGGCAAATCGTCCACGCTGGCGGCGTTCATCGACATTGTGAACACGCGACGCGCGGCGCACGTGGTGACCATCGAGGACCCTATCGAATACCAGCACGCCAACCGGAGCGCGGTGATCGAGCAGATCGAAGTGGGCCGCGACACGCCGGACTTCGCGGGCACGCTGCGCAGCATCGTGCGGCAGACGCCGGACGTGATCCTGGTAGGCGAAATGCGCGACGCCGAAACCATCGCCACCGCTCTGACGGCGGCCGAAACCGGCCACCTGGTGCTTTCCACGCTGCACACCAACGACGCCATCCAGGCGGTATCGCGGATTCTCGATTGCTTTCCCGCCGCCAACCAGCCGCAGATCCGGCAACAATTGTCGCTGGCGCTGCTGGCGGTGGTTGCGCAGCAGCTTGCGCTGGGCGTGGACGGGACGCGCTATCCCGCGGTGGAGATCATGATTGCGACCGACGCGGTGCGGGCGCTGGTGCGGAAGGGCGACGACCACCAGCTTCGCTCGCAGATTTCGACGGGGCGCGCCGATGGCATGATGACGATGGAGCAATCGCTGGCCGATTTGGTGCGGGCCGGCCGCATCACGCAGGACACCGCCTACGCCCACTGCTTTCGCACGGACGATCTGCTGCGGTATTTGGGGTAGCTGCGCCACCCGCGAGCGCAGTCACTTCTCGGGGGAGCAGCACGGCGTTTGGACCGGCTTCGGTTCCATCAGCTCCGCCCGCGTCCCGTTCGGATCGAAAAGACCGAGCTGCCACTTGCCGTCGCGGCCGATTTGAGGCTGACCCATCTTCAGACCGCGCTCGGTCAGGGTCTTATAGGCGGCCGCGACGCTCGGAACGCCAAGGGACATGTGGTTCGAGCTTCCCAACGACCTGGGAGACGGATTGCGCTGGTTGAGCATGTACTCGAGCCAGTCCGCGCCGTCGGGGACACGCATCATGACCCAGTCGGTCCGCGTGTCGTTGGAACCGCCTTGCCAGAGTAACTCAAAGCCGAGGATGTCGTGGAAAAAACGGTCGGCGGCGTCGCGGTCCTGGATGGTGAAGCCGACGTGATTGATGTGCTCGGAAATGCGCGTCTCGGACAGGGCCTTGCCGAAGTTGCGGGTTTCGAGGGAACCGGGCCGGTACTCAACAAAGCGGACGTCATGGCCCTCGGGGTCTTTGACGGCGAGAGTGAGGTCTCCATCGGGGCCGGGCTGGAGCTTGTCCGGGACACTCACGCCGCGGCTCGCCAGGTAGTCGCGCAACTGCGAGGCGTTGGTGGTTTCGAAGGCGATGTGAGAGAGGCGGTCTTCGGTCTCGCTGGCCAGTGTGGGGGAAACCTCGATGTACTGGTGGTCGTTCACCTTGAAGCAGATTGCCGCAGGGCCGCCGGCGGGATTCTCCACGGAAAACGGCTCGGCGAAGCCCAGATATTTCCCGTAAAAGTCGCGGGCGGCGGAGAGGTCGTTGGTTTTCACGGCAATATGAGCGACGCCAACGATCGGCGGACGCTTGGGAGGGGTCTGGGCGACGGCGGCGAAGCCGAAAACGATCAGCAGAGCGGCACGGAAGATCACGCGGGCATACATAGCTGCCAGTATAGATCCGTTCGAATGCCTAAAGGGCGGGGCGGGGAAGCATTCGCAGGACGGTCGCGACCGCTTCGTCAAGGCGGCTGCCGACCAGGGGCGAGAGCTCCGCGCCTAGGGAAAAATCCGCGCCGGTGACGGAGATCATGACGGCTTCGGGGGCGCGGCCGTAGAGGGCGCGGGCGCCGGCCAGCAGGGCTTCGGGAGTGGCGTGATGGGTGAAGGCGGCGCGGGAGGCGGATTCGGGATCGATGCGGCGCTCGAGTATGGCGCCGGGGTCGCCCGCGGCGGCGGCGTCGATGAAGATGGCGAGATCGGCGCGGCTGAGCGGGTCCATTAACTCCGGCGTGAGTTGGTGCAGGCAGAGGATTTCGATGGAGGGGTCGGGCGGGAGTTCGAGCAGGCGTTCGGCTACGCGCCAGCCGAAGGCGTCGTCGCCGCGGAGCGGGTTGCCGTAACCGAGGATGAGGATGCGGGACACTCTTACGCCCCTCCGGGGCTAACTCTCTTAGGCCGGCTACCCATGGCTTGCGCCATGGGCTAAGTTCTTTCGTCCTTCGGACTGCGGACAAGCAAGCGGCGTGCCATGGAGTACGGGCATTTTCCTGCGCACAGGTGGTTACCGCTCCCTCACGGTCGCGGCTCGGTATCGGCCCTAATTCCGCACCGAGTCTAGCAGAGCGCCGTCGTGGGCGCGGAGGTCTATTTCCAGGGCGAGGTGGCCGTCGGCGTGGGTGGAACAGCTCAGGCATGGGTCGAAGGCGCGGATCACGGCTTCGACGCGGTTCAGCATGCCTTCGGTGAGCTTGTTGCCCTGCACGAAGTGGCGCGCCACTTGCAGGACGCCGCGGTTCATGGCGGCGTTGTTGTGGCCGGTGGCGATGATCAGGTTGGCCCAGGTAATCAGGCCGTCGCGATCCACCTTGTAGTGATGAATCAGCGTGCCGCGCGGAGCTTCGGCCACGCCCACGCCCTCGGATTGATTGGCGCTCGCGAGGGCCCGCACATTGGGGTCGAGAATGTCCGGCGAGCGCAGCAGTTGCTCGATTTTCTCCAGAGCGTAGAGGATTTCCACCAGGCGGGCGTAGTGGTAGTGGAAAGAGCTGAGCACGGCGCCGCGGTCCAGCTCGCGAAACTCGGCCCACTCCTGGCTGGCGAGGGGCGTGTCGCAGCCATCGATGATGTTCAGCCGCGCCAAAGGGCCCACGCGGTAGACGCCCTCGGGGTAGCCCAGCGGCTTGAAAAAGCTGGATTTGAGATACGTCCAGGGATGCGCCAGCTCGCCAATGTATTCGGCGTAATCGGCGGCGGCGACGCCATCCTGCACCACGTGACCGCCGGCATCGAGGAATCGCAGTTTGCCGTCGTAGAACTCCAGGCCGCCCTTATCGTTCACCAGCCCCATGAACAAGGTCGGAGAATTGGCGAAGGTGCGGATCTCCTCGCGGAAGCGCTCCATCCCGGTCTTGAACCAATCGAGCGTGCGCCGCGCGATGGCGAGCGCCTCCGGCATGCCAGCCAGAATGCGATCGCGGTTGGCGGCGGAGAGCGGTTCGTTGACGCCGCCGGGCACCACCCATGACGGATGGATGCGCTTGCCGGCCAGCCATTCGATGGCCTGCTGGCCGAACTGGCGCAGCCGGACGCCCTCCCTGGCGATTTCGGGATGGGCTTCCATCACGCCGAAGATATTGCGTTGAGCGGGGTCGCTATCCATGCCCAGCAACAGGTCGGGNNAAGCTCAGGGCATGGGACTGCACCATCTGCGCGAGGTTCAGCATGCGCCGCAACTGCGCGGCGGTATGCGGAATCCGCACCGACATGATCGCTTCGCATGCCTTTGCCGACGCCACCAGGTGGCTTACCGGACAAATGCCGCAGATGCGCGCCATGAGCGAGGGCATCTCATAGAACGGCCGGCCTTCGCAGAACTTTTCGAACCCGCGGAACTGCGTCACATGGAAATAGGCTTCTTCCACGCGGCCCTGTTCGTCCAGGTGGAGCGAGATTTTGGAATGGCCCTCGATGCGGGTGACCGGGTCGATTACGATTTTTTGCCTTGGCATTGTGGTTATCCGAATTTCGCGGCCGGGTTGGAGACTTTCCCTTCCAGCAGGTCGCTCAGCACCGAAAAAATGAGATCGGCCGAGGGCGGACAGCCGGGGATGAACAGGTCCACCGGAACGGCTTCATGCACAGGACGGACGGCGGGCAGCAGCGTCGGGACAATCTCGCGGGGAATCTGCGGATCGAGCGTGACGTTCTCAAGATAAGCGCGCCGCAGCACGGCCGAGGCGCCGAACTTGTTGCGCATGGCGGGGACGTTGCCGGTGACCGCGCAATCGCCAAGCGAAACCAGCAGCTTGGTGCGCGCGCGGACCATCTTGATGCGGTGCAGGTCTTCCTCGCTCGAGATGGCGCCCTCGACCAGCGTCACGTCCACCTCGGCGGGAAACTCCTTCAGATCGACCAGAGGACCCCAGACCACGGTCACTCGTTTGGCCAACTCGATGAGGCGCTCGTCGGTATCGAGCAGCGACATGTGGCAGCCGGAGCAGCCGTCGAGCCAGACGGTGGCGAGGCGGATTTTCTTTGGTTGCTCGGCAGGCAGGGAGGCCTGCCCCACTGGCGCGCTCATTTGCGGCCCTCCCGCATGAGCGTGAGATACGGCAGGAACTGCCTGCGTTTGGACATTTCGGCGACCGATTTTCCTTTCTCGGAGAGCGCGCCGGTGGGGCACACCTGCACGCACTTGCCGCACCCGGTGCAGCTTTCCGACTTGCCCCAGGGCTGCGCCAGGTCCGTGATCACGCGGCACTCGACGCCGCGCGCCATCACGTCCCAGGTATGGGCCCCCTCAATCTCGTCGCACACGCGCACGCAGCGGGTGCACAGGATGCAGCGGTTGTGATCCACCACGAAGCGTTCGTGCGAAGCGTCCACGGGCAGGCTGGGGTATTGATAGGGGAAGTGGACGTGCGTCATGCCCAGCTTGAGCGCCAGCGATTGCAGGTCGCAGTGGCCGTTCACCACGCACACCGAGCAAACGTGGTTGCGCTCGGCGAACAGCAGTTCCAGAATGCCGTGGCGGTAGCGGTCCAGACGCTCGGAGTTGGCGATCACTTCCATGCCTTCGGCCACGCGCGTGACGCAGGCGGGCAGCAGGCGCGGCGAGCCCTTCAACTCGATGAGACAGAGGCGGCACGCGCCCACGGTGGAAAGCCCCGGCAGGTCGCAGAGAGTGGGGATGAAGATATCGTTTTCGCGCGCGACATCGAGAATGGTCTGGTCTTCGCGCGCGCCGACCTCACGGCCGTCAATGGTTAGGGTCTTGACGCGAACGGTGGATTTGGTCATTTCGCCACCTCCTCACCGCCGCGGTGGACGCCGGCGCAGACTCCGGCCGGACACTCGCCGGCGACGTGGGCGTCGTACTCGCCGCGGAAGTATTGCATGGTGGTGAGCACCGGGGTGGGAGCGCCCTGGCCCAGGCCGCACAGGCTGGTGTTGCGGACCAGGTCGCAAAGCTCTTCGAGCAGCGCCAAATCCGCCGGGGTCCCTTCGCCCGCCGTGATCCTGGCGAGAATGCCGTGCATCTGCTGGGTGCCGGCGCGGCAGGGAATGCACTTGCCGCAGGATTCGCTCATGCAGAATTCCATGAAGTACTTGGCGACGTCGACCATGCAGGACGTCTCGTCCATGACGATCATGCCGCCCGATCCCATCATGGAGCCGATGCTTTTGAGGGATTCGTAATCCACGGGAAGATCCATGTGCTTCTCGGGGATGCAGCCGCCGGAGGGGCCGCCGGTCTGGACGGCCTTGCACTTCTTGCCGTCGGGAATGCCGCCGCCGATCTCATTGACCACTTCGCGGAGCGTGATGCCCATGGGCACTTCGATCAGCCCGGTGTTGGTCACGCGGCCGGCCAGGGCGAAAACCTTGGTGCCCTTGCTCTTTTCCGTGCCGATTCCCGCGAACCAGGCCGCGCCGTTGCGGAGGATGGGCGCGACGTTGGCGAAGGTTTCGACGTTATTGATCAGGGTGGGGCTGTCCCACAGGCCCGATTCGGCGGGATAGGGAGGCCGCGGCCGCGGCGTGCCGCGCTTGCCCTCGATGGAGGCGATCAGGGCGGTCTCCTCGCCGCAGACGAACGCCCCGGCGCCGAGCCGGATATCCACGTGGAAGCTGAAACGCGAACCGCAGATGCTGTTGCCCAGCAGACCCAGGCGATCGGCCTGCCGGATGGCGGTTTTCAGGTTCTTCACCGCCAGCGGGTATTCGGCGCGAACGTAGAGAAAACCCTTCTGAGCGCCGACGGCGTAGGCCGCGATGGCCATGCCTTCGAGCACGCGATGCGGGTCGCTTTCGAGGACCGCGCGGTCCATAAACGCGCCGGGGTCGCCTTCGTCGGCGTTGCAGATGACGAATTTTTCCTGTTCGCCGGTCTTGGCGACGGTGCTCCACTTGAGGCCGGTGGGATAGCCCGCGCCGCCGCGCCCGCGCAGGCCGCTGCGGATGATCTCCTGAATCACTTCCTGCGGGCTCCGCTCGGCGATGGTGTGCACCAGAGCGAGGTAGCCGTCGTGGGCGATGTAGTCTTCAATGCGCTCGGGATCGATCTTGCCGCAATTCTCCAGAACGATTTTCTTCTGGCGCTCGAAGAAGGGCACGTTGGTGGGACATTCCTGCGGGCCGCCGGCGCCGGTATCGAGGCTGCCCACGACGTCGGGGGCTTCCTCGGGCGTGACGTTGGCGAACATCTTGCCTTCGGTTTCGACCGAAACCAGCGGGCCGGCGCTGCAAAGCCCCATGCAGCCGACGCCTTTCACGAGCACTTCGTTCTTCATGCCCGATTCGGCGACTTCCTTCCGGATGGCGTCGAGCACGTGGTCGCCGCCCGAGGAGAGACAGCCGGCGGCGGTGCAAACGCAGACGCGGTGCTGGTATCTCTTCTCGGCTTCGCGCTCGGTTTCGGCGATCTTACGAAGCTCCTCAATGGTCATGGCGGATGCCTTTCTCGATGCGTGCGAGCATCTGTTCGGGGCCAACCTTGCCCAGCACCGCGCCATCCATCACCACCGCCGGCGCGAGACCGCAGGACCCCAGACAGCGGGCCGTCAGGACGGAAAGCTGGTCATCGGGAGTGGTCTCGCCGGGTTTGACGCCGTAGGTCTTCTCGATGGCGGCGAGCAGCCCCGCAGCGCCTTTGATATAACACGCGGTGCCGGTACACACGACGCAGGTGTGCTTTCCTTTGGGCTTGAGGGTGAAGTAATGATAGAACGTGGCGGCGCCATAGACGAGGCTGAGCGGAACGCGCAGGGTCATGGCGACGAACTTCAGCGCGATGTCGTCCAAATACCCGAAAGCTTCTTGCACGGTATGCAGCGTCTCGATGAGGGCGTTCGGTTCGCGCCCGTGGCGGCGCGCCGTAGCCTCGACGATTTTCCATCGTTTGTCGTCCGAGGGCAGTTGTGGCGAGCCTAGGTAAGTCAGCATGGAAACGTTCAGAGTAGCAGGTAGCGTTCCAGAACAAGGGTCCAAGGGTTTCAGCGACTTGCGGCGCGGCGGGCTTGGGAACAGCGGCGGATGGCCCAGTTTCCGGGGCAAAAGGCCCAGGTTTTCAAGCACTTACATTTCCTCATGGCGTGGAGAAATGCAACAACGAAATACCGACGGGCTGGGCAGAAACCGGGCGGACTCGCGACAGGCCCCACGCCGACCCCGACCAAGGACAGACGGATCTGTCCACGCGGCGCAAAAGCAGCGCCTTGGGACAGATTCGTCTGTCCCTAGCGACGTACGGCGAGGGGTTCGCCGTTCGGGAGGCGTCCGAAGGTGCTGGAAATCGGCACGGGGCGCAGCGGATCGGGGTCTGGGGACGGGCGCCAAGGGGCGAGGCCGGGAGTCGATGAAACGAACCCAAGTCCCCCCGTTTGCGGGGTGGCAGAGGCGGACATTGCCTGAGGCTTCGACGGCTGCTCGGCCACGGACTCGGGATCGGCGGAGTCCTCTTTGAGGCGGCGGATCTCGGTGAGGGCGCGGAGGTAGCTGCGGTCGAGGGTCGAAAGCTGGCGGAACACCTTCTGAAGAGTGTTGCTGCCGGCGGCGTCGGACTGCCAGGCGTAGCTGAGGGGTCCGGGGATGCCGGGGCGGCCGGCCAGGACGGTGTAAAGCTCGGCCTGCGCGCGTTGGAGGCGGCGGCGGAGCCAGTCGCTGAGGATGAGGGTATCGACGAGGTAGCGCTCGATGGCGGTCTGGGGACAGATCTGGTCCTGGTATTCGGCGGCGAGGCATTCGAGATCGGCCTGGTTTTCGCCGGGGATGACGGTTTGACGGGCATCGACGCCGTGTTTCAGGGCGTTGAAGCGGGAGACTTGCTTGCCAGCGGGGGTTCGCGGCCCGGTGGATTTTTCCGCGTTGAGGCGGTTGGCCTGGAGTTGGTTCGCAGTTATCATGTCAGGCTCAGGGTAGCTGAGGGACTTGGGGGGTTCGGACGGGGTCAGGCGGCAGGTTGTTGATAGGGAAGGAAAAAGAAATCGGAATTCGCTGTGACCGGTGGACGGCGGCGCTACGCTTCGTCACGGGAATCGGGCATCGGAACACATGCCGTTGCGGGACTGCCCAGTGTACCTGTTGGGAAAAGCCCGTCGGACGTGACCGGGGGAGTGCCGGGGCCAATGCGCGGGAGGACCGTTGGGCCACTTCTATGATAATCCCACTTCAGGACCAGAACGGGCTAGAGGGGAAGGCGAAGGACCTGTGGGGTGCACTGAATACACAGGATTCCCCCAGTTTTGAGCTTTACGGGCAGGGACAACCCCTTCATGCCGGACCGAAGACGTCGCCCGGATGATGGAATGCAACCAGCAGGATCGGAGGATCGTGGCTGGGGGTATACTGAATCGAATCCGGGAGTATGTGTGTCTCTCGTTCCGCGTGGAGTGGCGTCAGGTAACGAAGTCGAGTCACGCAACGTCCTGGGTTCAGTAACGATATCCGCTAGGGAGGTCTGAATGGCCATCTTCGCCAGGCTCCTCCGGCTCGCCGCCGCCGCAGCCCTATCCGTTCCGCTTGCTCACGTACAGCCTCTGCACCCAATCTCGATTGAGGGGGACGTAGTGGACGCCTTAACCGGAACGGGCATCCCCGGCGCGCGCGTCCGTTTCTCACTGCCGGGGGAAGACCTGTTCTTCGTCACCACGGACGCCCAGGGGCATTTCCTCCTAACCGGCGAGGACGGATTGGATATCCCCCTCTCCGCCGCCTGTCCGGGCTATGTGGAACCCGCCGCCGCCGGCGGGCGAAGCCTTGTGCAAGAGGTCTCACGCTCCAGCGCGGGGGTCCTTTATCGGCTGGAGTTGGTTCGCCAGAGCGCCATCGTGGGCAAGGTGATCGATCCGGTGGGCGTGCCCATCGCCGGAGTCAGCGTTAAGGTGGACAGCGTTAAGGTGATGCAGGAGCTTTTGCACCGGAGCGTTCTCGTCGATGACGACTTCCGCCACTTTACGGCGAACGTACAAACGAACGATCTCGGCGAATATCGTTTCCCGCTTCAGCCGGGGACCTACTATTTGGCTGCCGAACCGGAGGTCATAATCACTGGTTCGACGGCTCCGCCGCAGGATCCATCCCAGCGCCTGACGTATTACCCGCACGGGGTGAAGGCTTCCCAGGCCGAGCCGGTGCAACTCGCCGAAGGTGAGGAGCGGCGCGTGGATATCCAGATCGTCCGCGAAGGCGGGGTGAAGGTACGCGGGCGGATTCTGGGCGTGCAAGGCGGCGAAGGCGCGCGCTTGTCTATGGACGTCACACCCTTGAACTCCGGCGGCCGAATCTGGCACTTCGACAACATCGACGGCCGTTTTGAGGCCCCGGCCTTATTGCCGGGCACATACCGATTTATTGCGTCGGAGGGTTTCAGCGGGGAAGACGGCCCGGTAGCCGTCGCGCGGAGGAGGGTCGAAGTCGGCAGTGCGGATCTTGATGGCGTCGATCTCGAATTGCAGCCCACGGTGGAGATCACGGGCTCGGTGGCGTTCGGGAGCGGCTGCCCCGCCGCGCCGTCCGTAGGGTCGATCTCAGAACAAAGCGACCAGTACACGTACCAGATTCGCCCCGATGCGGGCGGCCTGTTCACGTTGAAACACGTCATTCAAGGCCATTACAAGACGTATGTGATGGCGGGATCCCCCGCCAAGGCCGCCGCAGCGTCGGTGAAGTTCGGCGAGGCGGCCGGCGGCGACGGCTTCGACGTTTCAGCCGCGAACACCGGACCGCTGCGCATTACCATTAGCTGCCCTGGGAGGTGAGCCATGAGGAAGACACTGACAGCCGGGTTGGTTTTCTGCTGCGCCGCGGCGGCGCAAGCCGCCTTGGAAGGGGACGTCATGCTCCGGACCACTGGCCAGCCGGTGGTGGGCGTGCGAGTGATGGCGCGCTGCCCCGAAGTTCATCTGGCGGCGACGGACGCCATTGGCCATTTCCAGTTCCTGGGGCTGCCGCCGCAGGGCTGCGGGTTGGCGGTAGACGGACCGGGTATCATGCCTGGTTGGGCCGACGCGCCGGCCGCCGGGGCCGCCGCTTCGGTGCGCGTGCAGGTGTGGCCGCAGGCGATCATAGCGGGCAAATTGCTGGATGAGACTGGCTGGCCGGTAAGAGGTACGCTCAAGCTGACCCGCCATCCCACTATTGAGAGTCCGCAGGTTGCGACTACAACTACCAACGATCTGGGCGAATACCGATTCGCAAAGCTGCCGCCGGGCCGCTACTACATTTACGTGACCCAGGCCGGCGGTTCGTATTCCGGCGGTGTTTTCATACCGGGCTGGTATCGGTCGAACGAAACGGATTCCGCAACGCCCATCGATGTGGCCGTGGGCCAGCAAGCCACCAATACCGATTTACGGCTCTCCACCGGCGGCGGCGTGGAACTGAGCGGGCGCGTCACCATGCCGGATGGCTTCCAGCCCTCGCAAGCGAACCTGACGATGCGTTCCGACTTGCCGGGGGCCATGGCTGGTGGCTCCCCAATCCGCCTGGCAGCGGACGGCTCCTTCATCTTACGCCACATGGCGCCCGGCAACTACTATCTCAGCGCCATAGTGTCGAACACCTACGATACGAAGACCGCGCCGCCGTACCTGGCCGCGCGGACGGTGAAGGTGGGACGGGAGAATATCGCCGGCATCGCGCTCAACGTGGTCGCAACGCCCGTGCACGATATCGCCGGAACCGTCGTGTTCCCGGGCGGCAGACCGGATCAGGTGCGGCTTTCCATGCAGCACTTGTCGCCGGCCGGCGGCGGCGCCATGATCAGCGTGGCGGCTGACGGCAGCTTCGTCATGCCCGCTCAATGGCCCGGGCGGATGCTGCTCCAGGTGCCTCCGACGATCGACGGCCAGGTCGTTTCCGCCGACCGTGGGGGCCAGCCGATTACGGACCGATGTCCCACATCCGGCGCCTGGTGCTTTGAATTCGATTTCGATGGCGCGGCGCTGCCGCTGCGTGTGAATGTGGCGAAGATGGGGAGTGTGCCGGTCACCGTGACAGACGCCGCGGGGAAACCGCTGGACAACGCGACCGTGATCTTTCTTCCGCCGGGAGAGACCTACGATCCGTGGTCGTCGTTTTTCCGCGCGACTGCGCATTTCCCCGCTCGCATGCTCCCCGGTGCGTACCGCGCGTATGTGATTCCGAGTTCCGAGGACGCCTATTTCCTGATGGCCGATCCGGCGTTTCTGCAGGCGCAGGAAAAGGCCTACGCGCCGATTCAGGTGGTGGCGGGAGACAATCCGCCGCTGATCCTGGCGCTGCCAGCGAAGTAGCCCGGCGCGCCCGTCAGATCCTTGCGAAGATCGATGAAGCCGCGCTGGGCGTCGGTACTGAGGGGACAGGATGGGGCAGCCCGAGCTCGACGATTTGCGTGAAAACAGTGCGTAGTGGCAAAAAAACGTTAGGACTTATCGGA
>PLGA01000630.1 GCA_003139735.1 Bryobacterales bacterium
TGAGCAAACCTTTATCAGTCACAGATTCCCTAAAGAATCTTTGGCCTTTGTTTTCATCTGCTTATCAGCCCGGTGCCAAGGGATCTCCGGCGCCGGCCTGCTAGTTTGGAATCGGGAGGAGGGGTGGGAGAACAATCTCCCATGCCGGTTTCCCGAACACTAGAAAGGAGATCAAACGATGAATTGGACACTCTGGCTAAAGGGCCTGGCGGCAGTGGTGATCGGCGGCGCGGCAAGTGGCGCGGCAAGCGCTCTTAGCGCCGGCCAGCTCAATCAGAACACGGCCATTACAGCGGCCATCGGCGCGCTTTCAACCATGCTCGCCTACTTGGTGAAGTCGCCGCTGGACGCGCCGGCCGCTACCACGGACGCTAATCCGGTCGCCGGCGCCTCAAACGTGGCTTAGACCGCGTATTTCGATCCGGCCTCGGCGCCCTCATCCCGGTTTTGCGGCGCCCGCTTGCGCGAGGGGTTTCCCGTTTCGCCATAATATCGACAGATCGCAAAGTCGGTATGGCTACCGCTAGCCCTGGAAAGGCCGCCGGTCCGCCGTTACGGAGATGCAGGGGATGTGCATGCACCCGTACACCGGCAACTCACCGGGCAGAAGCCGAACCTCAATGGCGTCTTCCACCATGTCGCATAACCGGAATTCCAAAAGCGTCCCATCGGCGATCGCCGGGGTCACCGTAATTCGCGAGGCGGCCATTTCCGGCAGGTGGAATCGGAAGTCCACCGTACAGATGTCGCCGTGCCGCATCCCGGCCAACCGCACGTCTTCCCGCGTGGTGTTGGTGCCCGCGAAATCCACGCCCTGGTCCATCCGAAGCTGCACCCCAACGATGGGAAACCTCACTTCCTCGGAGGCCTTGGCGCTGACGCGCACCATCAGACGGCACGGCGTCCGCACCGCCCCCACCGCGCGGCCGAGATCGTCGCACACCCGCACTCCCAGGATCTCCGCGCGGCCGTCCCCATGACGGAGGGAATGCGCCGGAATCCCCACAACCACCTCCTCCGGTTGGTAAGCCGCGCCCGGCCCCCGCTGAGCAGGCGCTTCCGCGCGTTGCTGATCGGAATCCTTCTTCACCAGCGCCGCCAGGTACCGGACCGCCACTTCCCGCGCGTCGCCGGTTTCCACCACCCGTCCCTCGCGCAGCCACAGCGCCCGGTCGCCCAGCGCCTTCACGTCGGATACGTCGTGCGTGACGTAAACGATGGTGACGCCGCGGGCCCGCAATTCGTGGATCTTGCGCATGCAGANNCGCACGCAGCGATTGGCGAAGACGGCGTCGCCCACGGCCAGGGCTTCGTCCACGATCAAAATGTCCGGGTCCATATGCACCGCCACGGCGAACGCCAGGCGCACCAGCATGCCGCTCGAGTAAGTCTTGACCGGCTGGTCGATGTAGTCCCCGATCTCGGCGAACTCCAGGATCTGGTCCAGCCTGGCCGACACTTCGCGGGCCGTCAGGCCCAAAATGGCGCCGTTCAGAAACGCGTTCTGGCGGCCCGTGAATTCCGGGTTGAAGCCCGATCCCAATTCGAGCAGCGCCGTCACGCGGCCGCGAATCGCCACCTCGCCCGCGGTCGGCTGAAGAATCCCCACCATCAGCTTCAGCAGCGTGCTCTTGCCCGATCCGTTCTCGCCCACGATGCAGAATGTCTCGCCCTTGCGGATCTTCACCGAAACGTCGCGGATGGCCCAGTGTTCCCGGTGGTGCTGTCGGCGGCGCGGCGAAAAGAACTCCCGCAGCCGGTCTCCCGGAGCGTCGTACAGGTGATACTTCTTGGAGACCCCCGACAGTTCGATCACGTCCATCGGCTGCATCCGGCTAGGGTCGCATATATGCCGCGCAGACCACCCGTTTGCGGCGGCTGTGCTGTTCGTAGGCGCCCGGCGGCGGCTCGATAAACTCCGTACGCTTGAAGCCCGCCTGCCGCAGCATGAACTCCAGCGCCTTAGGCGAGGGGCAGGTTGCCATCGGCGAGGCGCCGGTTTCCGTGTTCCGCGCGAAGAACTCGCCGGACTCGTCGATCAGCGCCAACACTCCCTGGTACGGCCGCACCCAGTCGCGATATCCCCATTCGCTGACGCCTTCGACTTCCTCCACCACCTGCGTTTCCACCACGCACATCTCCGTCGTCACCGCGGCCATCTTGCGCAGCGCCACCATGGGGCTTTCCAAATGGTAGAGCAGGCCAAGGAACAAGCACAGTTCGTATGTACCGTGCGTTTCCCTGCCAAGGTCCTCGCAATTGGCACGCTCGTAGCCCACATTGGCAAGCCCCAATGTTTCGGCCACGAAGCGCGCCTTCCGCAGGTTCTCCTCGCGAACGTCCACGCCGCGGACTTCCCGCGCGCCCTTGCGCGCCATCGCCACCGAGTAGTAACCCTCGTGGCAGCCCACATCCAGGCAGCGCACCCGTCCCAGGTCCGCGCCGAAATGCGCGTCCACCGCGCGATTCACCATCTCCAGACGCGTGGTGTGGATCCCCTGGACTTCCGCCGGCAGCGAGGACACGGTGCGTCCGTAGGCGCCCAAATCGAATTCGTAGAACCAGGGACCCAACTCCGCGATGCGTTGCTGGACTTCGGCTGCGGTCGTCAGTGGCAAGGAACCGTCATTCTAGCATGCGCCCGGCCGCTCGCTGATGGATGTGTCCCGCCGCCAGCGCTATCCAGACATTGACGTCAGGCAAGCAGGTCATCGAGGTCGAATCCGGTGAGATCGAATTTGCGGCGGCTGCGCAGCCGGATCAAGGGGAGCCTCACGCGCCGCGCCGCTTGGCCGGCTTCGGCCGGGTTCCGGCTGGCGGTCCCGGCGTCGATGGCGCGCACTACCGCATCTTTGATGCCATCCCCCCGCAACGCTGCCAGCGCCTTGGTGCGCCGGAACCGATCGTCGGGCAGGTCCACCGTCGTCCTCATACTTACATAATTTCATAAACACATTGGACGGCGCGTCGTTCGTTTCGGGATCCTCGCCGATCGCGCGCCTCGCTGGCGCACGCGTCCGCTTTGGCCTACCCTGAAGATTGCATCCAGCCCAGCCCGAAGATCCGCTCGCCCACTACCGGGAGAAAGCCGCCGGCCTGCTCGCAGCCTTCGGCGCCGCCGTTCGCCGAGTCCGCCAGTTCCAGGTTTGCCTCGTCATACTGGGGTCGGCCCTGTTTGCCGGCTTAATTCTCACTCGCACTCACCCCTCCATCCCGTTGTGGCCTCTTGTTCCCGTGCTCGCGCTTGCCTCGCTGGCAGTGCTCGGCCTGCGAAATGCCAGCGCCAGGTCCGCCGCACTCTATCGGCTCCGCGGCTACTATGAGACTGGCATCGCGCGCCTCACTTACGACTGGGATTCGCTTCCGCCCGGCGAAGAGTATCTCGAACCCCGCCACTTGTATGCCGCCGATCTGAACCTGTTCGGACGCGGCTCGCTCTATCAGCTCCTCTCCTCCGCCCGCACTCGCGCCGGCAGGGACACCCTGGCGCGCTGGATGAAGGAACCCGCTTCCATCGAGGAAGCCCGCGCTCGCGCCGCGGCCGTGCGTGAGTTGTGGTCCCGCGTGGATCTCCGCGACGCGCTCGCCGCCGCCGGCCCGTCCAAGTCCGCGGATTTCCGCCTGGAGACCTTCCGCGAATGGGTCCAGTCGGCGCCCCCGGATTTCCCCGCCTGGGCTCCTTGGGCCGCGCTGCTTCTGGGCTCCGCTGTTCTGTTAGTCGCCGGGGCATGTTTGGTCCAATGGTCGCTGCAACTGCTGGCCAACCCGTATGTCGCGGCGCTCCTCGGCTTGGAAGCCGGCTTTTCGCTCTTGTTCTTCCATCGCGTCCGCGCCGTTTTAAAGTCGCTGAGGGTTCCGTCCGCCGAATTGCCCGTGGCGTGCGATGTAGTCCGCATCCTCGAAGAGCGCCGCTTCACCGCGCCCAAACTGGTCTCGCTTTCCGAATGTCTCAGGCTCGGGCATGCTTCCGCCAGCCGCGAATTGGGGCGTCTCATGCGCCTGGTCACTCTGCTCGGCGCGCGCGACAACGCCATGTTCATGCTGCCTTCCTACTTCCTGCTTTGGGGTACGCAATTCGCCATGGCCATCTGCCGCTGGCGCCGCGTCCACGGCGCGCGCCTGCTTGCCTGGCTCGAAGCTGTGGGGGAATTCGAAGCGCTTGTGTGTCTCGCCACCTATGCCTGCGAACACCCGCGCGATCCGTTTCCGGAGTTCTGCGAAGGTGGACCTCTCCTCGATGGGCAGGGAATCGGCCACCCGCTCCTCGATGAGGCGGTTTGCGTCCGCAACGATTTCCAATTGGGAAACTCGCCCCGGTTCGTAGTCGTCAGCGGCTCGAATATGTCCGGAAAGAGCACCTTCCTGCGCGCCGTGGCGCTCAACGCCGTGCTGGCTCGCATGGGAGCGCCCGTGTGCTGCGCCCGCCTGAAGCTCTCCAATCTGCAAGTCGGCGCCTCCATCCTGGTTCACGATTCCCTGGCCGACGGCCGCTCCCATTTCTTCGCCGAATTGGATCGTCTGCGCCAGTTGATCGACGCCGCCGGCCGTGCGCCGCTACTGTATGTGGTCGACGAGATTCTGATCGGAACCAACTCCCGCGACCGCCGCATCGCCACCGAATGGGTGATCCGCGCGCTGGCCGCCCGCGGCGCCGTGGGATTAATTTCCACTCACGACCTGGCGCTCTCCGAAATCGTGGACGCCCCCGGTTTCGACGGACGGAATCTCCACTTTGCCGATACCGGGGACCCGAGCGGCCTTTCCTTCGACTACCGTCTCAGGTCTGGCGTGGTCGAACGCTCCAACGCGCTGAACATCGTTCGCCATCTCGGAATCGAGATCGTGGATGCGCCGCTCAGCGCTGAAACATCGAAATCCCCGCCACCCCCGCCGCTCCCGCCGCCAGGCACGCCGGCGTGTTCTCCGTTGTGATCCCGCCCAGCGCCAGCACCGGAATCGTCGCCGCCTGCGCCGCTTCCGCCAGCCCGCCGAGCCCCATCGGCTCCCCGTAACCGGCCTTCGACGCAGTATGGAACACCGGGCCGAACACCGCGAAATCCGCTCCTTCGGCCTCCGCCGCGCGCACTTCGCCCACGGAATGCGTCGAAACGCCGATCAGGAAGCCCGGTGGCGTAATGGCCCGCAGCGCCGCCGGGGCAATCGCGTGGGCCGGCAAGTGAACGCCGTGCGCCCCGCAAGCCATGGCGATGTCTGCGCGCGAATTCACCAGGATCCGCGCCCCCAGCGGATTCGGCAGCGCCAATACGCGCCGCACCAACTCGCACAGCTCGCGCGCCGTCAAATCCTTCTCGCGTACTTGAATCCTCTCCACGCCCTCCAGCAGCGCCCGCGCCACAAACCCCAACAGCCGTTCCACTCCGCCCGCCGCCCGCCGGTCCGTAATGTAGTACCGCAACATCGCTGGCGCGGGCCTCACAGCACCCGCACCTTCTCCGCCACAAACTCCACCTGCCAGCTCTTGCTGTCCTTCTTCCCTTCGTATTCCTCGTTCGGAACATCCACGAAGATCCCGCCCGCAAACTCCATCCGTACCGTCCGTACGCCCCGCGAGACGCGCACCAGTTCCACCGGAACCGCATTGTTCCGCCGCTCCGTTTCGCCCGCGTGGACCCGCAAGTCCTCCGCCCAAACCGTCACCCAGACGCGGTCCCCACGGAAATGCCCCGGCGCATAGGGGCCGTTAATGGCGAAACCGGAAAACTCCAGCCGGCTGCTGTTCCGCCCCGGGTCGAGCGCCGCAATGCTGCACTCGAAAACATTGGGGATGCCCAACACCCGCGCCGCATCCACCGATTCGGGCCGGTCCAGAACGCCCCTCGGCGGCCCGCTCTGAACCATGCGCCCCGCATCCAGCAGAATCAGCCGCTCGGCCGCCGCCGAGCACAGGTCCAGGTCGTTCGTCACCAGCAAAATGGGCCCCGGAAACGCCTCGCGGATCGTCCGCAGCAGAGCCTCGCCGCAGCCGCGCTCGTCGAGCAGCAGCAGTTTCGGGGAGGAAAGCAGGGCTCGCGCCACCGCGCCGCGCAATTTCTCGGGCGGCCCGATCTCCTGCGGACGCTTTGCAGCCGCGGCGCCAAGCTGAAACCGCTCCAGCGCTTCCGCCACGCGCCGCGTTCGTTCCACCCGCGGGCTGCGATGCGCCGCAAACGCCAGGTTCTGCCGCAGCGTCATGTGCGGGAACAGCCCGTCGCGCTGCGCCACGTACCCGCAGGCGCGCCGGTGCGGCGGGACCGAGACCTGCGCAGCCGCGTCGAACAACAGCGCGTCGTCCACCAGAATGCGCCCCGAATCCGGCGTCGCGAAGCCCGCAAGCGCCTCCAGGATCAGCGTCTTTCCCGCTCCCGAGGGACCGAACAGCGCCGTCACTCCCGGCGGGACCGAAAACTCCACATCGAGCGAAATGCCGCCCGCCGTCTTCTTCCCGATCCGCGCGCTAGTCATGCTCTAGCCTGCCTGCGCTCCAATCTGCGCCTCCGATCTGCGCNNGCCGCGAACGTCAGAGAGCGGTACACGCTGGTCATATCCGAACCTGCCTGCGCTCCAATCGGTTCGCGAGGATGAGAGCCGCCACCGCCGCCATGCCCACCGATGGCAGCAACGGTCCGGCCAGCAGCGCGCTCCTCGCGCCCCCTTGCGCCGCCACCAGAATGGTGACCGCGTATTCCGCCGCCAGCCGTGCGAATGCCAGGCTTGCCGCCGCCAGAATGGGACGGTACGCCAGCGGCGCCGTCACCCGCCAGAACACGCGCCAGCCGGGCGCTCCCAAGCTGCGCGCGGCGTTCCCATAGTCGCGTGGAATCCCGTCGAATGCCGCGCGCGCCGCCCTCACCATCGCCGGTAGCGCCGCTACCGCCGCCGCCACCGCCGCCGTGCGCCACGTGAATCCCTCCGCCCGCCCCGCCAACGCGAAGGCGAAATAGGTCCCCAGAATCAGCGGCGGCAGGACCGCCGGAATCTCCGCCGCCGCTTCCAGCGCGCGTCCGCCGCGAAATTCGCGGGTAGCCAGAACCCACGCCAGCCATACTCCAGCCGCCAGCGCCGCCGCCGCGCCGACCCCGCCCACGCGCAAGCTGATCCAAACCGGAAACCAATCCGCCGTCATTTCGACCGTCAATTATACCCAGTAGCGCACCCTTCCCCGCCTGCTTCGTGGAGTGGGCTTCCAAGCCTGCCANNGTCCGTGCCGGCGTTCTTCGTGGCTGCGCCTGTGCCGCCTTGTGGGGCAGGCAATCCTGCCTGCGGACTCGCTTTCAGCGGGTCCAGCCGCCTGCCAAGGCGGCCTGCCTCTTTCGCGGTCAGCCCCCTTCGGAACTCAAACCGCGCCGGCGCCATGCTAAGATAATTTCGGAATCCAGGCTCTCAAACGCATTTCTCTCGGACCAGATGAGCCCTCCGCCCAGTACCAGACGTTTTCGCGTGGCGCTGTCCTTCCCCGGAGAGCACCGCGCCCGCGTCGAAAAAATCGCGGAGGCGTTGGGACGCACGCTGGGCCGCGAGAAGGTCCTGTACGACAAGTGGTATGCGCCTGAGTTCGCCCGGCCGAACCTCGACACCTACCTCCAAAAGCTTTATCACGACGAGTCGGACCTCATTGCGATCCTCCTGTGCGAGGAATACAACGAGAAGGAGTGGTGCGGCCTGGAATGGCGCGCCTGCCGCGATCTGCTGTTTCGCAGGGAGGATGAGCGGCTGATGCTCCTCCGCTTAGACCGCGCCGCCACGCCGGGCCTCTACGCCATCGACGGATACCTCGGAATCCGCGACATGGCCGACGGTGATGTCGCCGCCGCGATCCTCGAAAGGCTGGCAATTACAGGCCTGCCCGGACGGCCCGCCGCCCCAAGAACCCACCGCGCCTTCACCTCCAAGCTCCCCGTCGTGAACCCCACCCTGATCGGCCGCGAGGCGGAAATCGCCTTTCTCGACCGCGCCTGGGCCGATCCAGCCACCAATTTCGTCCAAGTCATCGCCGCCGGCGGCACGGGCAAAACCGCCCTGATGGACAAGTGGTTCCGCTCACACCTCGGCGAGGCGGACGTCTTCGGCTGGTCCTTCTACAGCCAAGGCAGCTCGGCGGACCGCCAGACGTCCTCCGACCCCTTCTTTGCCGAGATCCTCCCTTGGCTGCGGGTCGAGATTGCGCCCACCGCCTCCATACACGCCAAGGCCCAAGCAGTGGCGAGCCGCCTGCGTGAGGAACGCGTGCTGCTTCTCCTCGACGGCGTCGAGCCTCTCCAGGACGCCGATGGAACCCTGCGCGACATGGCGTTGAAAGCGCTCCTACAGGAACTCGACACGGCCAACCGCGGCCTCGTCGTCTGCACCACCCGAATCCGCCTCGACATCCCGGACGACCCGCCGCGCGTGCTCTCCCGCGATCTCGAAAACCTCACGCCGGAACAGGGCGCTTGGTACCTGCGCAGTTTGAAGGTCGAGGGCGCAGACGAGGAGTTGCAAAAAGCCTCTGGGGAATACGGCAACCACGCCCTGGCGTTGACCCTTCTTGGAACCTATCTGGCCGACTTCCACAGAGGTGACATCTTCTGCCGGTTTGAGATCCCCGATCTGCTGGCCGAGGAAGGCAGGCTCTACGAGCACGCTCGCAAGATGATCGCAGCCTACGACAAGCTATTCGCGGGCAAGCCGGAGGCCGCGATCCTGCGTGCCCTGGGCTACTTCGACCGTCCCGCCGAGCTGGCCGCGCTGAAGCTGGTGCTGCCCAAGATGGACGATCACAAGTACCGGGCTGCGCTTAACCGCCTCCGCGACGCCCGCCTCATCCTGACCACCGACCCCATGAAGCCACTCGACTGCCATCCGTTGGTCCGCGAGCACTTCGCAGCCGAGGCGACCCGCGCAAGCCACGCGCGCCTCTACGAGCACTACAAGAAGCAGGCGCCGTACCGGCCCGATACGCTTGAGGAGATGACGCCGCTCTTCTACGCCGTCTACCACGGCTGCCAGGCTGGCCGGCATGCCGAGTGTCGCCGCGACGTCTACCGGGAACGTATCCTCCGCGGCAACGAGTTCTATCTGTGGCAGAAACTCGGCGCCTTCGGAACCAACCTTTCGCAGCTTGCCAATTTCTTTGAGACGCCATGGACCCAGCCCGTCGCCGCCCTTTCGCCGGCCGAGCAATCCTGGTTGATCGGCGAGGCTGGCTTCGTCCTCCGCGCCGTTGGCCGGTTGGGAGATGCCGTCGCGCCCACGCAGGCGGCCGCCGAAGCCTTTCTGAAGTCAGAGGCATGGAGGAACACAACCATCGGCTACGGTAACCTGAGCGAACTCCATCTCGCCCTCGGCAACGTGTCGGAAGCGGTTGCCGCGGCCCGGCAATCGGTCGATCTCGCCGACCGTAGCGGCGACGCGTTCGAGAGGTTGGCCGACCGCACTACCCTCGCCGACGCTCTCCACCAATCCGGCGACCGCGCCGAAGCCGCGCTCCTGTTCGAGGAAGCCGAGCGGCTTCAAGCGGAATCGCAACCCGAATACCCCATCCTCTACTCCCTCGGCGGCTACCAGTACTGCGATCTCTTCCTCGGGCAAGGCCAGACTGCGGAGGTCCTCCGCCGGGCTTCCCAAACCCTGCGGTGGGCCGAACAGCTGCACTGGCCGCTCGACATCGGCCTCAACCACCTTTCGCTCGGCCGCGCCCNNCCCCGCAGGCTCAGCCGAAGCCGCTCACCACCTCGACCAGGCCGTCGACTCCGTCCGCCGCGTGGGGGCACACGACTTTCTCCCCCTCGCCCTCCTCGCCCGCGGCACGCCCCACGACCTCGACGAAGTCTTCCGCATCGCCACCCGCTCCGGCATGCGCCTCCATCTGGCCGACTACCACCTCGCCAAGGGCAATCTCGCCGAAGCCGAACGCCTCATCAACGAAACCGGCTNNCTGTCCGATTTCAGACTCAATTCCATCCCCGTGCGACTCTGAAAGCGAGGGGAGTACAGCATGCCAAACTCGCAATCCGCCGCCGACGAATTCGACCGCGCAAAAGCCCCGCAGCTAAAAAAACCAAACGAACCCAATT
>PLGA01000247.1 GCA_003139735.1 Bryobacterales bacterium
TCCTCGAAAACCAGCTTCAGGTCCGAGAGTCCAAACAGGGAGAACGAGCGCAGGCCGTTATGCGTCACTCCCGGAATGCCGGCCATCGTGATTTCGAGCGGTATGGTGACTTGCTGTTCGACTTGTTCCGCCGAGATTCCCGGCCACTGCGTGATGATCTCGACNNTCCGGATAGGCTTCCACCGGAAGCTGGTGAAATGCGATCGCGCCCCAGGCGAACAGGAGCAGCGCAATCGCTATCACCAGAAAACGATTATTGAGCGCGAAATCGACGAGCCTGCGGATCATCTATTGCTCCACCGTGTTTTGCATAACCAGGGCGTTCGCGACAACCCGTTGCCCCGGCTGGATGCCGGAAGAGACTTCCTGAAGGTTCCCGGGAAGCATATTTCCGCCGGCCACTTCGACGCGCCGAAACCTGTTGTCCTGAACCGGCGTATACACCCAGTCCCGGTCGTGTAAGTGGAGGATCGCCGTAGCCGGCACAATCGCGTGCTTCTCCATCGTCTGGCCGTGGAAAGTAGCCGTGACGAACATCCCGAAACGCATCAGCCCCGGGTTCTCCACCTCCAGGCGTACTTTGGCTGTTCGAAGGTTCGGGTCCATGATTTGAGCGATGTTGCCGATCCGGCCCTTCAAGACCCGGTCCGGATAGGCGTTCAAATGGATGTCGGCGTACTCGCCAAGATGCACCTGGGCCAGGTCGTTCTCATAGACATCGCACAGGATCCACACGTGCGACACGTCGGAGATGGTGAAGGGGTTCGGCGCCGTCAAAGCCTGCACGCCCGCCGAATTCGTGATTTGCTGGTCGGTAATCACCCCTGAAACCGGCGCAGACACATCGACGGTTCCGCCCGGATGGTCGGGGTCGGACCCAAGCACCTGGAGATGTTCTTTGGTTGTCTCCAGAACCACAAGAGCGTTGTCCTCGGCATTCTGGGCTATTTCCTGAGAGCTCTTGGGAACCGCCCCATCTTCGAACAGGATGTTGGCGCGGTCGAGCTGGATCTTGGCCAGTTGGTCGTTCTTGACGGCTTGGCGGTAATCCGAAAACGCGCCCGCGATATCCTGGCTCCGGATTTTGAAAAGAAGCTGCCCCTTCTGCACCTCGTCCCCCAGCCGCGCATCGATCTCCACCACGCGCCCCGAGGCGAGCGACGGCACGGGAACCTGCCGCGAAACGTCGGGACTCACCACCCCGGTCACATTCAGTTCCGGCGCTGCCACATACACGCCGGCCGTCGCCAGTGGAAACTGTTCCGGATGCTCCACCGCGAAGTTGTTGACATCCATGTCCGGTTGGACCACCGCCGGGTGCGGCCCGGTATCCGTATCGGAAGCGGCTTTGACCTTCCGGTCGCACGCCGCGGTTGAAAGAATCATCGAGACGCACAGACTTGCTTCGAGAACGAGTAGTCGATTCATAGAATCACCTCCCGGCCGGCGGCCATGTTCATTTGCGCCGCGGCGGCCAAGTACGAACCAATCAGATTCAAGTAGGCCAATCGATTGTCCCGATAGTTCTTCTCGGCGTCCAGAAAATCAAGCAAAGATGCGCCGCCGTTCTGGTAGGCAAAGGACACCCTGTCGCGAATAGCCGTCGCTAGCGGCAGGTACTTGGCCTTGTATGGTTTCAAGAGATTCACGTTTTGGACAAGCGTCCAATAGGCGGAATCGACGTCGTTGAAGACTTGCGCCTCGGCGGCGTCCCGCAACCGCTCGTTGCGGGAGATGTCAATCTGGGTTCGGGCCTTTTCGCCCTGATTGCGATCGAAGATACGGAGATCGATGGTGACGCTTGCGCCGAGGGTGTTAAAGCCATCCGGGTTGACGAACGCAGGGTTGTGCGTCCACCACATGCTGTAGGTGGGATCAGTCGAGCCATTGGCGACGGCAAGCTGGTGGGTAACCCTTGCCAATTCCACGTTCTGTACAGCAACCTTCAAGTCCGGCCGAGCCTCCAGGGCAAGTTTTCGGAAGTCTTCCAGAGGCCTCAGCTCCTCGCTAAAATCAAACGGTCCGGAGACGCCGAAGCGGTCAATCGGAGTGCGTTCGTTGATGAGCATGAGAAGCTGGATCTTGGACGTGCGAAGATTCACCATGGCGACTTCGAAATCGGATTCGAACTGAACGCGCTGCGATTCCAGGCGGTCCAGATCCACTTGAGCAATGTCGCCGGCGTTGAAGCGAGTACGGAACACTCCGAGTTCCCGGTCCCAGTACGCCAAGTTCTCTTGCGCGTTCTGTAGAACAGCTTTAGCTTGCAGCGTTTGTGCGAACGCAGTTTGCAGGCTAAACACCAGACCGCGTTCCAGGTCGGAGTAAGACGATTCCGCGATGGCGGTGGATTCCTTGGCTTGGCCGCGGCGCAACTCCCGCTTGTGGTCGCGTTCGTGAAGGTAACTGAACGCGGTCAAAAACTGAGTGCCGGCGAACGGTCGCCAAATTCCCTTAACGCCGGCGGAATCGGCGGCGCCATAGGGCGTGATTTGAGTCCCATCCGATGCGAACTCGAAACTCGGATTAGGCCGGAGATAAGCGGTGATTTCGGCGGCGCGGGATTCATCGATGTTGAGTTGGGCCGATTTCAAGGTTGGGTTGGCAGCCTCGAACTTGTCCTTGATCTGCTGCCAGGTGAAAGCTGTCTGGGCTAAGGCCGCCGTCGGCAACAATCCAGCGATCAAGATGGCGCCACACGTGCGTCGGCGTGGAGACAAGGCGGTAACTCCCCGAAGGAACGTCGCTGATTTCTGCATAGGTGAAGCGGAGCCGCAAGAGAAGCGAGCGGGATGTTTCTGTTCTACCGCGGTCCAACTACAGGACGCTACTCATCTTTCGTTCGATACGCTGTCTTTCGATAATCGTTCGGCGGGGATGGTGCGATGCCAATCGGCGGCCCATCTTTCGGTCGGAAGAAGGATAATCGCGACGGTTATAGCACTTTTCGGTACTCTTCGAGCGCGACTCTGACGAGTTGGCTGCGCGTGCGCACGCCTGTCTTGGCGAACAATTGCTGGATCGTGTTCTTGACGGCGCTTTCCGAGATCTCCATCCGGGCTGCGATCTCCTTGTTGGCCAATCCCTGTACCAACAGCCGCAGGACCTCCGTCTCCCGGCCGTTCAATGCGGCTCGCTGGCGAGGTTCAGGCGATTGCGTGACCGCAGCGCCTTGCACGTTCCCCGCCGTTGCCTCCGCCTCCTCCTCGCTGCTCAGGTCCGCGATAATTGCAGCCAGCTTGGGGGCCGATCCCTCCTTGTAGGTCGAAAACCAAACGTCGGCGGTGAAGGTTTCACCGTTGCCCCGGTGTCCCTGGCATTGCATCGACGCCCGGAACTGCGGCGCTTCTTCCCACCGCAGCGCGTGGTGCAGTTCGGGGAGAAATACCGCGATGGGTTCGCCAATCAAGCTTCCCCCGCGCGGAGCCATTAGCTCGACGGCGGCGCGGTTGGCCAGCTCGATGAACCCGCGCTCGTCGACCGTCACGATAGCCGCCGGGCTGGTTTCCACTAACGCCTTCAATCTTTCCTGAGCCTCCAGGCTAAGTCGGCGATTGCGAACCAGTTCGCCCACGAAGAGTCCGCAGCCCGCCAGCGCCAGAGTCTCAAATCCCAGGCGAACGTATGACGGAGTGAGCGAGCTGAACACCTCGGCAAGCACCGCGAAGGCGGCTCCCAGCAACGCTACGAACCACCGCGGCAGGAATGCCGCGGCGAGCATGATGGGAAACAAGTAGAGAAAGCCCAGCGAGACGTATGGTTTAGTCCACCAATCCACAACGGCGATGATCAGAACGATGGCGCCGGTCACCATCAGGACCGGCGTTCGGTTTCGCTGGTCCCACAGTTGCTCTAAGGGCTGCATGCTTTTGGAGAATCCTTGATTATCCTCCCCTTTTCCCCCAAGGGGGCCGCAATTAAAAGATTGGCCGCAAGAGTGCTTCCCGGTATTTCCGGAGGTACACCGTGACGGTCGAGCCCCGAATCGGGCAATCGAAAGATTAACCGCACGATTGGGACTAAACGGGCTTCCGACGCCAAGGGTTCGGCGTCACGCCCCTCCTGTGGTACTTTCGGAGTACATATGGCGAAGTTTCTGCTTGGCCTGTTCGCGGGCGTCGCGTTGGTGGTCCTGGGGATCGGCCTGTTCGTCTGGCTGTTGCTGCGGTTCGAAAGCCGGCCGCCGGGCATCGCGGACAATTCCGTGCTGGCACTGCGCCTCGAAGGCGATATCCCGGAAAAGGCTCCCCTCGAGCTGCCGGCCCTATTCGGCCAGGGCGGCCCGGGACTGACCATCGCCAACGTCTGGATGGCGCTTCGCAAGGCGGCCGCCGACCCACGCATCAAGGCGGTCCTTCTGGAGCCCGAGGGCCTTTCCCTCGGGTGGGCGCGCCTCGAAGAAATCCGTGCGGACGTGGAGCGGTTTCGCAAGTCCGGCAAGCCGGTCGTCGCCTACCTGCGCGAACCCGGGGCACGCGAGTACTATGTGGCGCTGGCGGCGGACCGCATCTATCTGGGCCCCGCCGAACCGCTCATGCTGAAGGGTCTGCGCGCCGANNATGTTCACTCGCGCCGACATGAGTCCGGAGACGCGCGAGGTGTTGAACAGCGTGGTGGACGACCTCTACGGCAACCTGGTCGCGCGCATCGCCGAGGCGCGCAAGAAATCGCCCGAAGAGGTGCGCGATATCATCGACCGCGGCCCGTTCACGGCTGCCCAGGCGCTCCAGGCCGGCCTGGTAGACGAGCTCCGCTTCGAAGACGAAGTCTGGACAGCTATGTCCTCCCGTCTGGGCGGCGCGCCGAAGAAAGTCTCCATCGGCGCGTATGCCGGCGTGCCGGCGGGGTCGGTTGGCTTGCAGGGCAAGAGCCGGATTGCGCTGGTGGTGGCCGAGGGCGACATCGTGCGCGGCGATTCCAACGATAGCGGGTCCGGCGAAACTACGCTGACATCCTACGGCTTCGACAAGGTGCTGAGCCGCGTCGCCAACGATTCCGGCATCAAAGGCGCAATCGTCCGCATCGATTCGCCGGGCGGCGAGGTTACCGCCTCCGACGAGATCTGGCGCCAGATGAACCTGCTCAGCAAGAAGAAGCCGACCGTGGTCTCCATGTCCGACGTGGCCGCGTCCGGAGGTTACTACATGGCCATGACCGGCGATCCCATTGTGGCGTATCCCGGGACCCTTACCGGCTCCATCGGCGTGGTCTATGGCAAGCCCAACCTGCACGGCCTGTACGACAAGCTCGGCGTCACCCAGAACTCCATCGAGCGCGGCAAGCATGCCGATATCGATTCCGATTACACGCCGCTCTCGCCGGAAGAGCGCGCCATCTTGCGCCAGGGCATCGACGAAAGCTACCGCGATTTCGTCGCCAAGGTGGCCGCCGCCCGGCATCGCAAGTTCGACGACATCGAACCGCTGGCGCAAGGCCGCGTCTGGTTGGGATCGCAAGCCGCCGCGCGCGGCCTGGTGGACCAGTTGGGCGGTCTGGACGCCGCCCTGGACCTGGTGAAAAAGAAGGCCGGCATTCCGGCCGGCGAGCGAGTGACGGTCGAGGCATACCCGGAACCCACCAGCATTCTGGATTTGCTAATGAGACGCTCCTCCCCGCAGGACTTACTGCAGGCAAGATTGGCAAGCCTGTTCGGCGGCATGCCCTTCCACGCCTGGATGAAGGGCGGTTATCTGCGTCTAATGCCGTACTGGGTGGATGCGCGGTAGCGGGCTCCGCTACCCCCGCAGCGCCTCGCGGACTTTCCGGTCCAGCGTACTCGCCGAGAAGGGCTTCTGGAGGAACTGCCCTTCGCCGGACAACAGCTCGGGGATCTCCACCCCGACCTCGGTATAACCGGACATGAACAGGATGCGGATTTCCGGACGCATGGCCTTCACCCGCTCCGCCAGCGCCGCCCCGTTCATCTGCGGCATCACCATATCGGTCAGCAGAAGATCGATCCGGCCAGCGTATTCCTCCAGTGTTTTCAGAGCTTCGGGTCCCGACGCGGCTTCCACCACCCGGTAACCCTGCCGCTCGAGAAATGCCCGCGCCAGCTTGCGCACCTGATCTTCGTCCTCCACCAGAAGAATGGTCGCGTTCCGTAGCCCTCGGTCTCCCTCCTCGCCTTCCGCGAGCGCGGCTGGAACGGGCGCCTCAACCGCCGGGATGTAGATCTTGAATACCGTACCGCGCGAGGGTTCGCTGTACATCATGATGCCGCCGGCGTTCTGCTTGACGATCCCGTAAACGATGGAAAGGCCCAGCCCGGTTCCCTTTCCCTGTTCCTTGGTGGTGAAGAACGGCTCGAAAACCCGCCCCTGCGTGGCCGTGTCCATTCCGATTCCCGTATCGCTCACCGCCATCATGACGTAGGGGCCGGGCCGCGCTTCAAGGTGGCCGGCGGCATACTCATCCGTGAGCCGCACGTTGGCGGTTTCGATGGTCAGCTTACCGCCGTCCGGCATGGCGTCGCGCGAGTTCACCGCCAGATTCATGACCACCTGATCCATGTGCGCCGGATCCACCATGACCCGCCAAAGGTCCGGCGCCAGGCGGACCTCCAGATCGATGTCTTCGCCGATGATCCGGCGCAGCATCTTGTCGATCTGCCGGACCACCCGATTCAAGTCCACCACCTGCGGCGACGCCGGTCGCCGCCGGCTGAAGGCCAGCAGTTGGTTGGTAAGGTCCGACGCGCGTTCGGCTGCCCGCCGCACCTCGGCAGTGTACTCCAGAGCGTCCGGGTCTTGCTCAACCCGGCCGTGAAGCAACTCGGTGTAGCCCAGAATTGCGGTGAGCAGGTTGTTGAAGTCGTGCGCCACTCCGCCGGCCAGCCTGCCCACGGCTTCCATTTTCTGCGCGTGGATCAACTGGTCTTCCACTTCGTGGCGGCGTTGCATTTCGCGCTGGAGGTCGTCGTTTGCCAACCTCAGGGAATCGGCGGCGTGCTTCTGTAGCGCCACGCTTTCCGCCAGTTCAGCGGTCCGCGCGGCCACGCGCTGTTCCAGTTCCGCGTTCATCCGGCGGACCTCGGCCTCCGCCGCGCGCCTCTCGCCGACTTCCTTCTCCAAAGCGTCGTTCGCCCAGGCCAGTTCCGACGGGCTGGGGAGCTTGACCAGCGCCGGCATCATGGGAATCAGCATCGCGAGGGTTGCGGCGGACGCCGCCGCGGTGATCGCCTTTACCAGTCCATCCAGCCGGTAGGCCGGCGTCCATACAGTAATCGCCCCCAAAAGGTGAGTGGTCCCGCACGCGAGGATGAAGGCCCCGAACGCGATAAAAATCGGGTTAAACGCCACGTCGCGGCGTTTCTTCACGAAATAAAACAGCAGAAACGGAATGGCATAGTAAGACGCTGCAATCAGGGAATCCGAGACGACATTGAGCCACAGCACGCCTGGATCCCAGGCGAAGCACATGCCGTGCGGCATGAAGATATCGGTAGAAAAGAGCTTACGAAAGAATTCGACCATGGAACCTCTGGGTAATGAAAGCGGCGGCCCACTCGCGATTCGCGCCGTACTGCTAAGAATGATACGGCAACCGCCGCACCAGAGCAACCGCTCTCTTACNNCCGCGAACGTAAGAGAGCGGTCACCGCGGAAGCCGGGCGCACCGGTTAAACTGGTAATGGAGAGGGCTCGTTGCACTCGCACGATCATGGCCACGCCACGGGGAACGTACTGAAGTGGTCCCTGGCGGCTACCTTTGTCTTCGTGGCGGTGGAAGTCTTCGCCGGATTCCAGGCGCACTCGCTGGCCCTGATTTCAGATGCCGGCCATAACTTCACGGACGGCCTGGCGTTGCTGCTCGCCTGGATCGGCGTTTACCTGGATTCCAAGCCGGCCGATGAAACCAAGACCTACGGCTACCATCGCGCCGGCGTGCTCACCGCTTTCATCAACGCCCTCACTCTGGTGCTTCTTTCGGGCTGGATTTTCTATGAAAGCGCACTCCGCCTGCGCGACCCGCAACCCGTTCAAACAGGCATCATGATGGGCATCGCCGCGCTCGGGCTGATCCTCAATGGCGGGATCACGTGGGTCTTGCGGCAGGCCAGCCGCCACGACATCAATATCCGCGCGGCGTTCCTTCATATGTTCGGAGACGCGCTCGGTTCGGCCGCCATCATCGCCGGCGCCATCGTCATCCGCTACACCGGCTGGTACCAGGTGGATTCCGCGCTCTCCATCCTGATCGGGATTTTGATCGTGTGGACCGCCTGGGGCATCATCCGCGAGGCGCTCAACATCCTGCTCGAAGGGCTGCCAAGCGGCCTCCGGCTGCGGGACGTCACCAGCTCGATGCGGGCCGTCGATGGCGTGCTGGACGTGCACGACCTGCACATCTGGTCCCTCGGATCGAGCACGCGCGCCTTGAGTTGCCATGTCCTGATCGCCGACGTACCCCCATCGAAGAGCGACGGCATCCTGCACCAGCTAAAAGACATGCTTGCCGGCCGCTTCGGGATCGGCCACACCACCGTGCAATTCGAACACGTCGGCTGCGCCATTTCGGAAAACGGTTGCGCCATGAACGCCGAAGAGCGCCAGGGCCACCGGCACTCGTAGCAAGAACCGCTCTCTACGTTCGCGGCTCGNNCGAGCCGCGAACGTAGAGAGCGGGCTTATCCGGCCTGCGGCTCGGCGCGAAGCCGCGTGCCTTGTACCGAGCCGCGAACGTCAGAGAGCGGGCTTATCCGGCCTACCTCTTTCCCATGCCGCATGCCGCGTGGACGGCGCGTACGGCTTTTTCCAGGCCGTCGCGGCGGACCACGATGGCGATGGTCAGCTCGCTGGCCCCTTGCGCGATGGCAATGATGTTCACCTGCACGCTCGAGATGGCCGTGAATACGCGTCCGGCCAGGCCCGGCTTGCCTTGCATGCCTTCGCCCACCACCGCCAGCAGGCCGACGTCGGCGTCCACGTGCGGACGCCGCACATAGCCGTGCGCCAACTCCAGCGCCAGCGCGGCTTCCAGGGCTTCTTCCGCACGCTCCAGCTCTTCTTCGCGCACCAGAAAGCAGAAGTTGCCGCGGTAGCCCGAGCTGGAAAGTTCCAGCACTTCCACGTTCACACGCGCCAGAGCGTCGAGCGACCGCGCCATAATCTGCACGCCGCTCAGTTCCGGGCTGGCGGGTTCGAGCGACACTAGCGCCACCTTGGCCATGGACGTGACCGCGCGTGCGCCCGTGGCCGCCGAACTGGCCGGCACGATCCTGGTCCCCGGCTTCTCCGGCGCGAAGCTGTTCTTGCTCCATACCGGAATTCCCTTCTCGAGCAGCGGCGCGAGCGTTCTGGCGTGCAGCACCTTGGCGCCGTTGTAGGCCAGCTCGGCCGCTTCCGCGTAGGTGATTTCGTCGAGCACCACGGCGTCCGGCGCCAGCTTCGGGTCGGCGCTCATGATGCCATC
>PLGA01000452.1 GCA_003139735.1 Bryobacterales bacterium
TCATAATCGGGGATAGATGCATGTTTTAGCGCGTTTTTGCGCGTGTTTTGAGGGCTTTTTGCGTGCAAATTCGGGTAAAAACGGCTTGACGCGTATGCGGCGATGCCGCATAGTTCCGACCAGGGTCAAATCATGAAACGGAAGAGTGCTGCAGACAAACTTGTCGCGGCCATACGCAAGGCGGCCGCGATCGCCAAGGGCGAGGCCGAGCCCGCCGCCGTTCACCCGATTCCGTTAATGCTGGAAGTGGATGCGCGTGCGGTGCGGGCAGCCACCGGCCTCAGCCGCGCGGAGTTTGCGCGACGGTTCGCACTCGACCCGCGCGCCTCGCAGGATTGGGAGCAAGGACGGCGGCGGCCGGATCGCGCGGCGCGAGCCTATTTGACGGTGATTGCGCGGCGTCCGGAGGCGGTGGTGGAGGCGCTGGCTAGCTGAGTCATTGAATTCCGGATCCCAAAACCGGGGCCAAGGGGCACCCGGCCGCCGGATGCCGCCTACCGCCGCTTCCGGCAAACTGAACGGCCGACGGCAAAGNNTCGCCCGGCTTTTCTTCCGCAAACGCTGGCTTTTTCGGGGCAACGGTTCTTTTGGCCTCGCAATCTGCCTCAGGACCGATACAATTCCATCGAGCCGGTGCCGAAAAAGGAGATCCCGGATGGAATGAAAAAGACGCCGCGCATCATCCTTTGCCTTATGCTGGCCGGAGCTATCTCACAGGCACGGCCGGTGCAGGCCCAAGCTGGCCCCTGCGACATTCTGGCGGCGGCTGGGACTCCCTGCATCGCAGCGCACAGTCTTGCACGCCGCATGTTGGCTGCCTATACGGGCAATCTCTTCCAAGTTACGCGAACATCGGACAACACGACGCTCAACGTAGGAACGCTCTCCACGGGCATAGTGAACGCAGCCGCCGTCACCAGTTTTTGCGCAGGGACCACCTGTGTCATTTCTGAAATCTACGATCAGATGAACACGCCTGCAAATGGCAACAATCTAACTAAGGATGTCGCATATGGGAAATATCCAGCGCCTGTAGGGTGGACCACGCCTGCCAGTGGACTGACGATTCCGATAGCGCGGATCGTTCCGGGTGAAGGCTATTACCAGAGCGGACCAGGCTGTGGGTCGATTGCGTCGGGCTGCTCCACGGTCAACATGCCCATGGGCAACAGTGCTATTACCGCTTACATGATCGTTGAGGATACTTCGGAGGGAGGCGTTGCGGACGGGTGTTGCGGGCAATATGGCGACACAGAAAGTCCTACCGAGAATGGCGTGAATGGAACCATGTTTTCTCTTTCCTACAGCACATGCCCCGGTCAGGGTGCATCTCCAGATTGCGGTTCCGAGGGGGCCGGCGCCGGGCCGTGGGCGGGATTAGACCTTGAGAATGGAATCTTTCTGTACGGGCCGACATTGACGCAGAAGTATCTGAGCATCTTTGGAAGATACGATCCCTCGAATACCAGCATGACTCTGAAGTCCGGGGACGCCACGCAAGGCCAATTGGCTACCCTATACAACGGCCCTCTGCCCGCCGGATACACAATGAACTTGCAGGGCGGCTTGTCTTTAGGAAGGGGCGGAGACGCCTCGAATGCGCCGGTCAACTTCATCGAGGGAGCCATTTTGGCCTCGGCCACTACGGATGCGACCGATAACGCGGTGCAAGCCAACCTCACCAGCTTTTATGGACTGGCCGGATCCGAAACCAGCAACGCAACGTTGGCCATCACCAGCGCAACCACGCTTCCCTCGGGGAGGGCCGGAACGGCCTATGCGCAGACGCTGACGGCCTCGGGCGGTTCAGGCACGGGTTACAGCTGGACAGTTACATCGGGTGGCAGCAGTCTCACCGCGGTCGGCCTGAGCCTGTCCAGCGGCGGCGTTCTGTCCGGCTCTACACAGACGGCGGGCGCCGCGAGCTTCACCGTCGAGGTGACGGACTCGGCATCGAACACGGCTACAGCCGGCTTCTCGGTGAACATCGACAACGGGCCGGCGGCCACCTTCACCATTGCTGGTGCGGCGGTCTCTGTCGCCCCCGGCGCAACTACTGGAAACACCTCTACCATCACAGTAACGCCCGGATCAGGCGGGTTCTTAGGCACAGTGAGCCTAACGTGCTCCATCAGCCCAACCGCTACCAGCGACCAGGCAACATGCAGCCTCTCCCCATCGTCGGTCAACCTCAGCGGCACATCTGCACAGACCTCTACCCTGACGATCGGAACCACGGCCGCCACCGCCGGCCTTGTTTACCCCAAGCTCGGGAATCGCAAGGGATGGCTGGGCGCGGGCTCCGGCGCGGTTTTCGCCCTGCTTGTGTTCTTCGGCATCCCGGCACGGCGGCGTAGCTGGCGCACGATGCTCTCCATCCTCGTCGCCATGATCGCGCTCGGCGCGTTGGCAAGTTGCGGCGGCGTTGGCAGCAGCGGCGGAGGCGACGGAAACGCCGGCACCTCGCCGGGAACTTACACCGTGACGGTGACCGGCACCTCAGGCGCCACAATAGCTTCGGGCACTGTCACTCTCACTGTCCAATAGCCAGCAGTGAGTCCCTGCAAGCCCGCAACGCGGGCGAAATACGGTATCCCCAGTCGTAAGACTGGGGATACCGGCGCGGCTGCGCGCCGCAAGCCCGCTTCAGCGGGCGTAAGAACTATTGCCAGATATACCGCTCGTCGAATTCCACGCCGTGGTTCGCGAGCAGCTTCAGAAATTCCTCCTGAAACGCAATGCGCCGGTGATGCTGTTGCCGGTCCTGAATGGTTCGAATCACGGCGCCCCACCTCGAGCTCAAAGCCGATTGAAAAGCGTCCCTCAGGGGTTAAAACCCCGCTGTTTATGCGCCTTTCATGGCACGGCTAAAGCCGTGCCCTTTCAAAGCCGGATTTATGCAGCCAGTTCTGCCCCCTGTTCCCTATTCCCTATTCCCTGTCTTTATCCGTCTCGCTTCTTCCTCCCCGTCGAGCACGCGAAACACGCCATCGGCCAGCGCCCGCAGCTCATCCTCGCCGGGGTACACCGCGACCGGCGCGATCCACTCGACGTAGCCGCGCAGCCGCTCGACCGCGCGTTCGGAGTGCGCCATGCCGCCCGTGACGAGCACCGCGTCCACTTTGCCTTCGAGCACCGCGGCCATGGCGCCGGCTTCTTTTGCAATTTGATAGATCATGGCCTCGAAAACCGCCACGGCCTCGCGATCGCCAGTATCCATGCGCCTTTCCACCTCGATCAAATCCCGCGTGCCCAGGTAAGCGTAGAGGCCGCCATCGCCGAAAACGTGCCGGTCGAGCTCCTCAGCGGTCAAGGTTCCGCTCGCGCACAGCTTGATCAGCGCCCGCTCCGGCAGCGACCCCGTGCGATCAGGGCCGAACGGGCCTTCTTCGATGGAGTTGCTGTCGATCATGCGTCCTTCACGATACGCCGACACGGTGATGCCGCTGCCCATGTGGATCACAATCAAACGCAGTGCCGCGTAGCTGCGGCCCAGCCCGCGCGCGTAGCGCCTGGCCACAGCTTTCGTATTGAGCGAGTGGCCGACATACGACCGCTCGACCAGCGGCGAGCCCGAGAGCCGCGCGCAGGGCTGCCACTCGTCCGCCGTCACCGGGTCGACAATATATGCATTCACGCCCGCCGCCTGGGCAAAGCGCAATGCCAGCACGGCGCCCAGGTTCGACGCGTGCTCGCCGCGCCGCGCCGCCCTCAGTTCCGCGATCATCGCGTCGTCGACCAGGTACGTGCCGCACTCCATCGGCGGCAGCATGCCGCCGCGGCCGGCCACCGCTATCCACGGCTCGTCTTTTGGGCGCTGCGCGCCTTGCGTTTCGTCTCTTGGGCTTTCATCGCCTCGCCCCTTGGGGCTTTGACCTTTTGGAGTGAATCCTGCTTCGGCGAGCGCCTTCTCGATCAGCTCCGCGCGGTACTCAAAACGGTCGAGCATGGGCCGCCCGCGGAAGCGTTGGATTTCATCGTCGCCATGATGAATGTTGCGCGTGAGTTCCTCGCCCGCGCGCGTAAAAATGCCGAACTTGGTCGAGGTGGTTCCGGGATTGATGGCCAGTACACGGCCCTCAGCCCGATCCGCCGCGTTGGCCGTTTTGTCGATAGTTTCAGGAGCCACGTTCGCCTC
>PLGA01000200.1 GCA_003139735.1 Bryobacterales bacterium
CTCGCTCAGCCGTACGAAGCCTGGATTGCCGCGCGGATCCGTCCCAGGGCCGTCCGGGCGTTGATCACGGGGCCGCAGGGCTTCGAAAGGACGGTCGCGTTCGCGCGCGACGAAGGGCCCAAGCGTATCGTGAGCCCCGCCGCGCGCCGGCGGATGGCCGCCGCGCAGAGGAAACGCTGGGCGGCTGCGCGGAAAGCTAAAGTTGCAGCGGCGGCGGCGCCAGCGCCTGCGAAGGCCGCCAGGAAGAAGCGCCGCCTGATCCCCGGGGCGCGCGCGGATCATCGCGGCGACGAAGCGGCGGTGGGCGGCGGGGAGATCAGCCGCGCCGAAGAAAGCGACGCCGGCGGCGGTAAAACGGCCGGCCGCGGGGAGGGGGCAAGGCGGGAAAGCGGCGGCGCCGGCGATGCCGGTCTGATAAGCTGTACTCGGGAGCGGCACACATGTTGCCAACCAGTGCAACGAACGACCGTCGCCGCAGCTCGGCGTGGAGGCGGAATCTGATGCCTACCTCGGGGCGGTGCACGACTGGCGGCAAGCATGGCGGCCAGAACGAGTCAGCGTTCTATTGGTTGCGGAGAGTCACGTGGCTGAGCACCGCGGCGACGATGAGATCCGAGTCGAAACGGGCTCTCTGCCAGCTAACATGCCTGATCGATTCGTGCGCCTGGTCTACTGTCTTGGATACGGCGAGAGTTGGATCTGCAATCAGGCTCCGCACAAGAGCGGCGGCACTTGGCAATTTTGGGACTTGTTTGGTGCCCTTGCGGGCGGGCTCGATAACAAAATGCCGCGCGTGAGGCGGCGAGCCGACCGACAATTGCGCCTTGCTTGGAAGCTTGAAACCTTGAATGCGCTCAAGATCCGAGGGGTCTGGTTAGTGGATGCCTCCCGTGATGGAACGCGGCGTGAGACCATTCAGCGCCGGTCATGCTGCCGAGCAAGGCAGCACCGCATTTCAGGGCCCCTGACGCGGGCCGCCATGCTCACGGCAGCGGTTCGTTGGTGACACCGCCCCCCTCATCCACTACTAAGCGCGAGCGCAATCGGGGCAGCGGCGCGCCCCACTCAGAGTTCGCGTGGGCCAGCACGCGACCCTGCTGAATCCAGTCCCCCGGAAAGTAGTAAGAAAGGAGCCGCCAAGTCGGGTATTCGCCGCGAATTACGACGAGCCGCGGGCCGGGCGTTTGGGCCACCCCATGTATTGCGTTCGCCTCGACCGAGCAGACCCGCTGAATCCAGGGCAGGGTCGCCTCGCGTCCCATACGTTCTAGCGGAAAAAGGAACAGAGCAACGCTGAGTACGCACGCCAGCACCGTCCAGCGTGGCCGCCATGCTGTCAGCGCCCACGACCCGGCCAGACAGGTTGTCGCGACACTGGCCAGCGTCTGGTCCGGATCGGTGATCTGTATGGCAAAGCTGAGCAGAAAGGGCGGAATAAACCAAATGGCAAGGAAAGCGAACTTCCTCCATTGGTCCGCGGCATAACTACGCCGAATCGCCGCCGGAACCGCCCATATCCAGCTCAGACCGCCAATGCTGTTCCAGTACGTTGCAAACAGCGCCATGATGAACGCCGATGTGGTGAATCCTTCGGCCCAAAAGGAATGGCCGTTGGCGCGAAGCATCGCCGCATTCGTGGTCAGTGCCGTATGGAGGCCGCCTGATTTCCAGACGGTGAACAGGAACCACGGCGCAATCGTCACGGCCAGGATCGCGAGCGGGGCCACCAGTCGCTTCCAGGAAACCCGGTGCAGAAACAACGGGCTGAGCAGCAGGGGAAACATGACGGGAACCATCTCCGTTCGGAATCCGCCGGCCACGCCAAGAACGAACGCCGCCGTTTTCAGCTGGCCGCGCCAGACAAAGAAGGCCGTCGCAATTGCGCCGGAGGCCAGGAACGTGCGGACGTGGTCCACCGAACCGGCCAGAATGAAGACCGGATTGAAAAATAGGAGCGCCGGAGCGATCCACGCCGCGCGGGGTCCGAACATGTCGCGAGCGAGCGGAACCAGGAACAGCAGCGCCAGCAGCGAGCCCACAAGTCCCATGAGCAGCGCGGTCCATTCGGGAGACGGTCCGAACCAATGGATGATCCGGCTTGTCGCGACGTACAGAGGATAGCCGCGATGGGGTTGGCTCAGCAGAGGGGCAAACTGCCGCAGCGCGAGGGCGAAGTTCACATTATCGTAATCGAACAGGAACGGCGGCGCGATCGGCCAGCGCGTGGCCGCCAGAGCGGCGGCAACTCCTGCGGAAAGGACTATCCGCGAGCGAAATGCACTCACCGGCGAGGAAACCGGCTTCCTGATGGTCCCGACGTTCTCAAAAGGCACTCAGAAGTCTTTATACCACTCTCTGCAACGTGGGGGAATTGAATCGTACACCACACTCGGAACACGCTATGCCGCCTGACGGCGGTGTCCTGAAGGACACGCCCGGACGTACTGTACGAGATCCACTTTTCTGGCCACAACCCCTTTGCGGCCAGGTGGCTCCCGGAGCGGCTAAGCTCGTCGTCACAGTGCAGCGGGCGCACGGCTTTGCAAGGAGCCTGGCGCCACATCTTTAGCCGCTTGGCGCGGTAACCGCGACGCTGCAGCGGTGAGGAAGGCCAAAGCGGCGGGGAACGGGCGCGCCGGAGAAAGCGACGCCCGCGGCGCCCAAACCGGGGCTGAAGCGCGCTGTCCTGACAAGCACGGCCAAGAAACCAAAGCCGGCGGTCCTGCCGCGGAAGGCGGTTGGCCGGGCGAAGGCGGAGGTAAGACGACCGGCCGCCGGGAGAGCGCAAGGCGGGCAGGCGATGGCGGCGGCGGCGGCTGTGAGCGCGCGGGGTGCCGCCGCGGAATAGCGGAGGGGACCCGGTGGCTTGCCTGGCAAGGTGACCGCACTCCGTGCCCCTGACCGCCGTCGCCTGCAAGGGAATCTCCGCCGCCCGCCGGGAGCGCATCGAGGCGGCCGTTGCCGCCGCCGGACAGCGCCACGCTCGGCCGTACGAAGCCTGGATCGCCGCGGGCCCTTTCCCGGGGCGGCGTCCAGGTGCTCATCACGGGGCCACGTGGCTTTGAAAGGACGGTCGCGATCGCGCTCGACGAAGCGCCCAAGCGCATCGTACGCCCCGCCGCGCGCCGGCGCAGGATCTGCCGCGCAGAGGAAGCGCTGGATGGCTGCCCGGAAAGCCAAGGCGGCGGCGGCGACGCCGGCACCTGCGAAAGCCGCCAGGAAGAAGCGCGACCTCAGCCCCGAGGGACGGGCGCGGATCGTCGCGGCCACGAAAAGGCGTTGGGCGGCGGTGAGGAAGGCCAAGGCCGCAGGGAAATCAGCCGCGCCGGAGAAAGCGACGCCGGCGGCGGCCAAACCGGGGCTGAAGCGCGCTGCCCGGACAGGCGCGGCCAAGAAATCAAAGCCGGCGGTCGGGCTGCGGAAGGCGGTTGGCCAGGCGAAGGCGGTGTGAATGCGACCGACCGCGGGGAGGGCGCAAGCCAGGACCGCCGCGGCGCCGGCGATGGCGGAGACACCTGCGGTGAGCGCACAAGCCGCTGCGGCGGAACGTCGGGTACGCGTGCGTTTCGGCGGGCCTGGCGTGACGGCAGTGGTCTGGCCCGCGCCGGTATAATACGGAAATGAGACTCCTAGCGGCCTTTGCCGCCGCCGTCGTTTTGCTCTCCGCCGCCGACTCCAAACTCGGCAAGCCGCTGGCCCTTAAGAAGCCAGTGGCTATCGCGGCCCTGCTCGCCAGGCCCGTCAGCTACGTTGGCAAGACGGTGCAAGTCACCGGTAAGATCACGGCGGTCTGCCAGGAGATGGGCTGCTGGATGTACCTCGCCGACGACCCAGGCAGGGCCGCCAAGAAGCGCCGGCTTGATCCCCGAAGGGGCGCGCGCGGATGAGCGCGGCGACGAAAAAGGCGGTGGGCGGCGCTGGGGGAGGCCAAGGCGGCTGCGAAGACGGCGGGTAGCCGACCTGGGCTTGGAGCGCGCCGCCCAGACCGGCGCCGCCGAGAATTCAACCCCGCCGGTCGGGCCACGGAAAGCCGTTGGCCGGGAAAGGCGGCGCGAAAGCGAACGGCCGCGGAGAGGACCAGGCGGGCAGGCTGCGGCGCCGGCGATGGCGGAGGGCGGCGGCTGGGAGCGCGCTGGGCGTCGCCACGAAATAGGGAAGGGACCCTGGCGGCTGGCCCGGCATGGTGATCGCACTGCATGCTCCTGACCGTCTCCGACTGCCAAGGCATCTCCGCCGCCCGCCGGGAGCGCACCGGGGCGGCCGTGGAGGCCGCCGGCCAGCGTATCCTGCGCGAAGGAATCTGGAAGCACTTGATCGCGGCGGCGCGGCTGAGCTTGGTATCGTCCGAGAACCTCATCCCCATCTGTGTGGCCCGCGGCGTGCTCATGCTCTGTCATGTCCTCCACGATCACAGAGCCACTTGCGACCACTATGGATGAGCCTCTCGCGCGGTTGGTGGCTTTCGAGCCCACCACGTTTCCGGTGTTGAGCGTNNCATCGCGAATTCAAAGCTCTCGCGAGGACCTGGGCACCGAGTTCCCCGGAACGGCACAGTTTCGATCAAGACGTAGAGCGAATTGTCTCCTATGCCACCGACGAAATCGATCCTGCGGCAAACGGGGTGGCCATATTCGCGTGTTGGGGCGTGGGAGAATTCTTCGAGGCAATCCAGTTAACGACCCCTATTAGCGATAACCGCGTCTACGCCTACAACCAACCTCATCTGTATCATCTCGCCCGTCTCGATGAGCAATATCCGCGGTACGCCGCGGTGCTTACGGACATGAACACGGCGCGTATCTTCGTCTTCGGGCTTGACCACGTCATCGGCGCGGAGGCAGTGAATGGCAAAAAAGTTCATCGAGTCAAGGTAGGTGGATGGTCGCAGGCCCGCTACCAGCGGCGTGTGGGGAACGCGCACCTGGAGCACGCCAAAGACGTTATCGAACGCCTGGCTCAGATTGTCCGCGAAGACAAAATTACCCACATCATTCTCGCCGGAGATTCGGTTGTGATTCCGCTCCTGGAAGAGCAACTGCCTCGGGATTTGGTTTCCATGGTGCAGGTAATCAAACTCGATATTCACGCTTCCGAACAGGACGTCCTGACCGCCACACTCGCAAAGCTACAGGGGCAGGAAGCCAGGACTGGCGCGGAAAAGGTGGAGCGACTGATGCAGCAATACCGCGGTCGCGGATTAGCCGTAGCCGGGCCGCAGGAGACGCTTGAAGCGCTGGCCAAGGGACAAGTGGAAGAACTGCTTATCAGCGGCACGCTCGAGGAGACGCATCCCCTACCGGAGGAAGTGGAAGCCATCCTCGCGCCGGAGATCCCCGATTCAGAGGGAGGAACGAAGAGCGAAGAACCAAGGCAAGCGTCCGTGCCCGATCTGCTGGTGACGAAAGCCAAGCAAACCGGCGCAACCGTGACGTTTATTGAAGAGGGGTCTTTACTCGAATCGATTGGTGGAGTCGGTGCGTTCCTGAGGTGGCGCGAGTAAATCGGCCATTGGTTTGCTTATCGAGAAGCATGTCCAAGATCACTGAAGATAGGCGCGATCATATCGCCGACGAGAACTTCGCTTTCCCCAAGGAGCGCAAAGAACCCATCCATAACGCTGCTCACG
>PLGA01000370.1 GCA_003139735.1 Bryobacterales bacterium
AAGAAGGCAGGCCAGGAGGCCCGCCCCACTATGTCTACTTGAAGGAGAAATTCCATTGGGTCCAATCGGTTTTATCGGTCTGGGGATCATGGGGAAGCCCATGGCCCGGAATCTGTTGAAAGCGGGTTATCGGCTGGTCGTGTACGACGTCGCGCCCGGTCCCGTCGAGGAGCTGACGGGCGCGGGGGCGGAGGCCGGCCAATCCTCTAGCGACACGGCCAGCCGCGCGGAGATGGTCGTCACCATGCTTCCCGACGGGCCGGACGTCGAGAAAGCCGTCCTTGGTCCGGGCGGCGTGCTGGAGGGCGCGCGGCCAGGCGCCGTGGTGGTGGATATGAGTTCCATCAGCCCCACAGTCTCGCAGAAGGTCGCGGCGGCGTGCGCCGAAAAGGGGATCGAGTTCCTGGACGCCCCGGTCAGCGGCGGCGAGCCGAAGGCCGTCGATGGAACCCTGGCGATCATGGTCGGCGGCAAGCCCGAAGTCTTTGAGAAGGCGCTGCCGGTCTTACAGAAGATGGGATCGAGCGTGACGCTGACCGGTCCAGCCGGCGCCGGAAACGTCACCAAGCTGGCCAACCAGATCATGGTGGCGTGCAACATTGCGGCCATGGGCGAGGCGCTGGTGCTGGCGACCCGCGCCGGCCTCGATCCGGAGGTGGTATTCAACGCGGTCAAGGGCGGCCTGGCGGGCAGCACGGTCCTGAACGCCAAAGCCCCCTTGGTCATCGCGCGCAACTTCAAACCGGGCTTCCGCATACGGCTCCATCAGAAGGACCTGCGGAACGCTCTGCTGGCGGCCGAATCCATGAAAGTCTCTTTGCCGGTCACCAGCCTGGTGCAGCAAATGCTGATGGCCCTGATGAACGAAGGCAAGGGCGACCTGGACCACTCCGCCATCGTAACCTTCATCGAGCAAATGGCCGGTGTGGAAATCAAGAAGCGAGAATAATGGTCAACAACGAGAACTTCTTCGCGAAAAACAAAGAAACGGATGATTAGTAGTATGGATAAGAAGGACTGAGAAATCAGCGGTTTGGTCTTGCAGGGATCGGAAGGGCAGCGAGGTTTTGCGCGGCTGTTAAAATAGATCCAACCATGATCCAAACGCTGTTCGGCGCCGTGGAGCAAGAGCCATCCCTCCTGGAGAGGCTCAAGAGCGGCGTTCAGAAGACCCGCACGGGGCTGGTCTCGGCTCTGGAAGACGCCATCCAGGGCAAGAAGGTCATCGACGCGGACCTCATCGACGAACTGGAATTTGCGCTGATCTCGGCGGACATCGGGGTGGGCGCCACGGAGGAGATCCTGGGACGCATCCGCCAGCGGGTGGAGCGTCATCAGTTGCACGACGCGGCGGCGTTGCGCGGGCTGATTCGGGAGCACCTGCTGGAAATCCTGCAGGCCAGCGAGCGCGCGCCGGCGGCCGTCGCGGAGCCTCCCGCGGTGGTGCTGGTGGTCGGCGTGAACGGGTCGGGCAAGACCACCACCATAGGGAAGTTGGCGCAGCGGTTCAAGAACGAAGGGCGCTCGACGCTGCTGTGCGCCGCCGACACCTTCCGCGCGGCGGCCATCGAACAACTTGAGATCTGGGGCGAGCGCACCGGGACCGCCGTGATTCGCCAAAGCCCCGGCAGCGACCCGAGCGCGGTGCTTTTCGACGCGCTTCAAGCCGCACGAGCGCGGAAGGTGGACTGCGTGATTGTGGACACCGCGGGCCGCCTGCAGACCAAGGAAAACCTGATGGCGGAACTTCAGAAGATGAGCCGAACCGCCAGAAAGGTGATCCCCGATGCGCCGCACGAAGTCCTGCTGGTGCTCGACGCCACCACCGGCCAAAACGGGCTGGAGCAGGCGCGCAAATTCACCGAGACCTCCGGCGTCACCGGCATCGTGCTGGCGAAACTCGATGGGACCGCCAAGGGCGGCATCGTGGTGGCCATCGCGCGCGAGCTGAACCTGCCCATTCGCTACGTGGGGGTGGGAGAAAAGGTGGACGACCTGTTGCCGTTCGACCCCGAGAAATTCATCGAATCGTTGTTCGAAAAATGAACCCGGAATACATGCGCGAGGCGCTCGATCTGGCGCGCAAGGGCCGGGGGCTGACCAGTCCCAACCCGATGGTGGGGGCCGTCCTAGTGCGCGACGGCGAAGTGGTGGGGCGCGGGTTCCACACCTACGCCGGCCTCTGGCACGCCGAGGCCGCGGCGCTGGCGGAAGCCGGCGCGCGCGCGCGCGGCGCCACGCTTTACATCAACCTTGAACCTTGCGCCCACCGGGGACGAACGCCGCCTTGCGCCAGCGCCCTAATCGAGGCTGGGGTGGCGCGCGTGGCTGCGCCCATCGAAGACCCTAACCCGCTGGTGGCGGGCGGCGGCTTCCGCATGTTGCGGGAGGCCGGAATCGAGGTGGAGATCGCAACGGAATTTGCGGCCGAGGCGGCCAAACTTAACGAGCCCTTCTTGCACTTCATGAAGACCGGGAGGCCGCTGGTCACGCTCAAGGCCGCCATGACGCTCGACGGCAGGATTTCCGCCCCGGACGATAACCAGGGTTGGATCACGAGCGAGCGCGCCCGCGCACACGTGCAACAGTTGCGGCACGATTCCGACGCCATTCTCACCGGCATCGGCACGGTGCTGGCCGACGACTGCCGGCTGACCGACCGCACGGGTCTGGCGCGCTGCCGGCCGCTGCTGCGCATCGTGATGGATTCCCGACTGCGGCTGCCGCTCGATTCCAAAATGGCTACCGACGCCGCCGGCAATGTGGTGGCCGTGGCCACCTCGGCGGCGTCACTGGAGCGGCGCAAGGCGCTCGAAGCGCGCGGCATCCGCGTGTTGGTTTTCGACGGGCCGGGCGGCCGGGCCGATCTGCAAAGCGTCGCCGAGTGGGTCGGGCGGGAACGCTGTCTCTCGCTGACCATCGAGGCAGGCAGTAAGGTGAACTGGACGGCGCTCGAAAGCGGCCTGGTGGACCGCGTCTTCTTCTACTACGGGCCCAAGATTCTGGGAGGCCTGGAGGCGCTGCCGCTGGCGGGCGGCATCGGGCGGCGGCGCCGGTCGGACGCGATCCGCGTTCACGGCGTGACGATTCACCAGATTCCGCCCGACGAATTCGCCGTGGAAGGATACGTGGATGTTCACCGGGATCATTGAAGAGCTGGGAACGGTTGAGGCGATGACGCCCGGCGCGGCCGGCGCCCGGTTGACCGTGCGGTGCGCGACGGTGATGGCGGACATGGTCACCGGCGCCAGCATCGCGGTGAACGGCGTCTGCCTCACGGCGGTGGACCCGCGGCCCGATTCCTTTTCCGCCGATGTCGCGCCAGAGACGCTGCGCCTGAGCAACCTGGGCGCTCTGCGGGCGGGTTCGCGCGTGAACCTGGAGCGCCCGCTTTCGGCCTCCGGCCGGCTCGGCGGCCACATCGTGCAAGGCCACGTGGATGGCACGGGCGAGTTCCTCGCGCTCGATTTGTTGGGGGACGAGAACTGGTGGCTGCGCGTGCGTGTTCCCGCGGACCTCGACCCGTTCCTGGTTTACAAAGGCTCCATCGCCATCGACGGCATCAGCCTGACCATTGCGGCGCTGGAAGCGGACACGCTTTCCGTCACCATCATCCCGCACACTTGGCGGAACACGACGCTAGCCGGCTATCGCACCGGCGCGCGCGTCAACCTGGAGTGCGACATCCTGGCCAAGCACGTGGCCAAACTGCTGGGCAAGCTGGATGTGAAGGAACGGCTGACGGTGGAGAAGTTGCGGGAAAACGGGTACTGAGCGAAAGCGCGATTAAGGCGGGCGGACGAGGGGATGCAGATGATCTCACAGATACGAACAACGGCTACGATCCTCGCATGTACTCTCATGGCGCTGATTGGAAGTGCTCAACCCACTGACCGAGCCCTAACCCCCAAGGCTCGCGTTCTTGATTTTCTTTTCCCTGTTGAGGTGCCTCAACGGCCGTACCTCTTCAAGTTGGCATTGCGCTTTTACGACGCCGGCACGCAAGTGGTCATCGTTGTCTACCCTGACAAAGAGAAGTATTGGGTTAGACGGTGCGAAGTGACGACATATTCTCTCGACGGCGGCGTGAGGAGGGAGCTTGCCGAATCGCTATCCAAGCTGCCTCCAGAGGCCTCCGACGACGCAGTGCGAGCCATCGTGTCCAGACTCAAAGTTCAGGCGAAACGCGTTGCGATTGCGCCGGAGGCGTTGGCCAAGCCTCTTAGCGAACTGAGATCTATCAAGATTTCGCCGATGCTGCCGATGTACGCTTCGCTCGATGAGGTTTCGCGGTACGAGTTCTGGTATAACACCTGGCAGGACTCCGTGCACTACTCTATGTTCGGGCCTCCTGGAAAAGCTCAGGGCGAACTGGTTCGTTGGATGATCAGGCTCAAGACGGAGCTTCCAGACTTGCTGAAGGGATCGTCTGCTCCAACGCCGTGAATCCGCTGCACGCACCATGCGTAGGAAAAGAGGGCTCTGCGCAGGAATGTGAACG
>PLGA01000218.1 GCA_003139735.1 Bryobacterales bacterium
TACCGCAAAGCGGTTTAGTTCATCGGCATGAGACGACGCAGGTGATTGGGTGCGTTTTCGCGGGCCTGCCGTGCGGTAACCTGCCGTTGGTCCCAGTGGAACGCGCCGGGTTGCGCGGTCCGGAATCCCGGTTTACGCCCGCGGGTTGTGAGGGGGGCGGGGGAACGTCCCGTCTGTCCCCGGTTTTACGGTGCTATCCTTGGCAGCATAGGAGGGCGCATGTCCAGGAACCCGCCGCAACATCCGCACAAAAGCGCGCACACCCATGAGGCGGGCCGCGCGTCCGCCGCGGGAGATCCCGTTTTCGCGCAACCGCAGCCGTCGCCCGACCCCATCGGCTTCAAGAATCCGGTGACCGATCAGAGCGATAAGGAACTGGCCAACGTGGAGGCCGTGCCGCAGCCCGTGGGCGGCGCCGCGGAGCCGATTCTCATGCTGGCGCAGGTGTACGGCAGCGCGGGAGCGGCCAAAACGGCAGCCATCGAGCGGGCCGGACAGATTGTTTTCCATTCGGTGGGCGATACCGGGAGCGCGAAAGGTCCGAGCACGCAATCGCTGGTGGCCGATAAGATGGTCAGCGACTTCACCGAGGCGAATTCCGCCGACATCCCTTCGTTTTTTTACCACTTAGGGGACGTAGTCTATTATTTCGGCGAAGCTACCTACTATTACGATCAGTTTTACGAGCCGTACCGCAGTTATCCGACGCCGATTGTGGGCATCCCGGGCAATCACGATGGCGTGGTCTACGCGGCCGATCCGGCGCCGACACTGGCGGCCTTCCTGGCCAATTTCTGCGCCCCCAGCTTCGCGCCAGCGCCCGATGCCGGAGGACTGGCGCGCACCACCATGATCCAGCCGGGCGTCTATTTCACCTTCGACGCGCCCTTCGTCCGCATTCTGGGCGTTTACAGCAACGTCCTGGAAGATCCGGGCGTGATTTCTGGGGAAGACGGGACATATCCGACGTTGGACAGCCGCCAGATCGATTTCCTGCAGACGGCGCTCGCCCGTGTGAAGAGCGAGAATTACGCCGGCGCGGTGATTATCGCGGTGCATCACCCGCCCTTTACGGGCGGATCCACGCATGGCGGCAGTCCCCTGATGCTGCAGGATATCGATAATGCCTGCCAGGCGGCGGGAGTCTGGCCCCATGCGGTATTCTCCGGCCACTCGCACAACTATCAACGATTCACCCGCACGGTAAATGGCCTGCAGATTCCCTATCTGGTGGCCGGATGCGGCGGACATGCGCCGCTCGAAAAGATGAGCGGAACTTACCGCACGCCTTTCCCGATCGATAGCACACTTACTCTGGAAAGTTACGACGATAGCGATTACGGCTATCTGCGGGTAGTGGTGAATGCGACCACGCTCAGCATCGAATTCCATCCGGAAGGCGATGGCGGGACGACCAAGACTCCGGATGACGTCGTGACGGTCACGCTGGCCAATCACACGGTGGCGTAAGCGGGGAACGTCCCGTCTGTCCCCGGTTTAGGTACTTGACACGAAAGTCCGGTTGCTTTATGATGTAAAGAACTCTTTGTTGCCACGATGAGAAGTTTCAAAATCCTGGCCGTGTCCGGTGTTCTCGGGGCCGGGGCGTTGATGGGGGCGCTCTGGCTGGAGCATAGGATCGCGGTCACGCTCCCGGCGCCTACGGGGCCCTACGCGGTTGGCCGGGCGATCTACGATTGGACCGACGATGCCAACCTGGACACGCTGGCGCCGGTTCCTGGGACCAAGCGCGAACTCCTGGTCTGGATCTGGTACCCTTCGGCGGCTGGGCAATCGGCGGCGATGGACGATTACGTGCCCCGCCAGATGCGGGAGGCGGCCGGATTTTTTGGCGGCCCGATGGGACTGGTGACGCGAGGTATCTCGAAGGTTCACGGGCACAGTACGCGAAATTCCGATGTCTCGCCGCGCGAACGATCATACCCGGTGGCGATTATGAGAGCGGGGGCTTCGGCCGAGATATGGAAGTACTCGACGCTGGCCGAGGATCTGGCCAGCCACGGTTACATTGTCGTGGGCTTCGACGCCCCGTATCGCACCAATGCCGTCGTCTTCCCGGACGGCCGCGTGAGGCGGAGGACGCCGGAGAATAACGCGGAGCTTTGCGAGGGCCAGGCGCCGGCCCAGCAAGAGCTTTGCGTGAGCAGAGTGATGACTGCGTGGACCTCCGACATCGGGTTCGTACTCGACCGGTTGGAGCGGCTGAACGGCTCGGACTCATCCGGCAAGTTCACGGGACGGCTCGACATGACGCGGGTGGGAGTGTTCGGCCACTCATTTGGCGGGGCGACCGCGGCGCAATTCTGCCACGACGATTCCAGGTGCAAGGCGGGGATCGATGTGGATGGCGCGCCCTTCGGCAGCGTGGTTAGGGAAGGCATGGATAAGCCGTTCCTGTTCCTGCTGAGCGACCATAGCCATGAGTCCGGCGCGGAAAGCGATCGAATCCTGGCGAACATCCAATCGATTTACGACCGGCTGCCCGCGGAGGGAAGGCTGCGCATCGCCATTCGCGGCGCGGACCACTTTCTTTTCAGCGACGACGGCGCCCTGCTGAAGAGCCATATCGTGATGGGGGCGCTTCGTATGGTGGGCATTCTCGGCATCGACGGACGCCGCCAGCTTGCCGTGACGGCGTACTGCGTGCATAGCTTTTTTGATGCGTATCTTAAGGGGGCAGGGGACTCGCGGCTCAGGATTTCATCCCCGCTGTTCCCGGAGATCGAGGTTCTATGATGAAGACGTTTCGCATTGCCTGTCTCATGGCGGCGGTGTTCTTTTGCGCCTGCAGCCGATCCAACGACCTGCTTTTTGGCCGCGTCGAAACGGCGGTGGGAGGGCACACGGTGGTGGTGACCGATTGCTACCGTACCAGCGTGCCGCCGCCGTACCAGTTCGAGGATCTTGGCCGGGCCGCCTACCGATTTACGCCGTGCCGGGATGCGGATGTCCTGATTCGCGGCGAGGAGTTGACTGTGAACGGGCGGTCCTACGGGAGGCTGAATCCGGCGGACGATGTGCTGGTGGATCACGGAGTGGTCAAGATCGGGCGCAAGGGAAGACAGGACAGCCGGTAAGAAGCAACCGCTCTCTCACGTTCGCGGCTCGGAAGCGCTCAAATCTGAAAGTCGAGCACGTAGTCTTCGTGCGACTTCTTTGGAATGACTCTCACGTTGGCCGCCTCCAGGACCACCAGGGAATTCGGCGGCACGCTGGTTGTGAGGAAGACGCTGGCGCCGATGGTGCTGCCCTCCCCGACGACCGTGTCGCCACCCATGATGGTGGCGCCGGCGTAAACCGTGACTCGGTCTTCGATGGTCGGATGACGTTTGCGGCCGCGCAACGCCTGGCCGGCGGCGAGCGATCTGGCAACCAGACCGACGCCCTGGTACATTTTGACGTGGTTGCCTATGACGGCCGTCTCTCCCACCACGGTTCCGGTGCAGTGATCCACGAAGAAGTGCGTGCCGATTTGAGCCCCCGGATGGAGGTCCATTCCGGTTCGGGCGTGGGCCCACTCGGTCATGATGCGCGGGATGAGCGGGATGTTATCGAGATAAAGCTCGTGCGCCAGCCGCTGCACGGCAATCGCTTCGATGAACGGGTAGGCGACGATCACTTCGTCCTGGCTGCACGCGGCCGGGTCGCCATTGAAAGCAGCCTCGGTATCGGTCTGCAGCAGGTCTCGAACGCGAGGCAGGCTGCCGAGGAACTTGAGCGTGAGCGTGCGCGCCATATCGGGCAGGTCCGCGTCCGCGGGTGCGGTGGGCGGGGCGTATTCGAGGCTCTTGAGAATCTCCTCTTCCAGGCGGCCGAGCACGGTCTTGAGCAGCGCGCTGGTCGCGGCTTCGATTTCGGAGGAGTGGAGCGGCTTGCCGTCGAAGAACCCGGGAAACAACAGGCGCAGCAGGTCGGCCGCAATCCCGGCGATGGCGTGCTTGGAGGGCAGGTTCTTGCCGTCCACGTGATTGATCCCGCCCGCTCGAACGTAGGACGCCATCAGGCGCTGGGTCAGATCGGCCAGGGTTGGGCAACTAACCATGTTCTTCCATTCTATGCCCCAACCGCTTTCATTCCGCTAAGGCTAATGGACAGCAGGCTGAAGCAGCGACCATGGCAGACAATCCGAACGATCCATTCCGCCGCAGATCAACGATTATCCAGCGACCCGTGGAGCGGGCCGGGGCGCCCACCGGGTTTGTGGGCCCCCTGCCATGCCGGCGTCCGTGCC
>PLGA01000508.1 GCA_003139735.1 Bryobacterales bacterium
GTGAGCCGTGGGAAGCCTGCTTTCAAGTCGCGCACCCTTTCTAAGGTCGCTGGCTTCGGCGCGAGCGCCTGCGCGGTAAACTGGTCGACAGGAGTCGGCTAGGCAGCCGATTCGGAGATGGTTGGGTATGCGCTTCTTTGCCGTTACGCCAACGTCCCTGCTCGTCGGCGCCGGTCTGGCCGCCGCGGCGGTCTGCACGTGGGCTGCGCAGTCCGGCGGTCCACGTCCTGTCTTCGAGGTCGCTTCCGTAAAGCTCGCCCCTTCGCCAGCCTCCTGCCCGGAGTGTCGAAGGCGACTGGCCTCGGACCCGGGTCGAATCGATTACCAATATATCCAATTGGTCGAGTTGATCAGGCAGGCGTATGGGGTCACATGGGAACTCGAATCTGGTACCGGACCCGCCTCAATATGGTCCGAACGATACGACATCCAAGCTAAGATCCCGCCTGGCGCGTCGAAGGACCAATTGCCGCTCATGCTCCAGGCGTTATTGGAGGAACGCTTCAGATTGGTGGTGCATCGGGAAACCAAACAGCGCCCGGTATACGCGCTCGTGGTTGCAAAGGGTGGCCTGAAAATCCAGCCGGTGGACCCAGAGCCGGAACGTACGGAGAATCGCGGCACGGGGAAGGCGGTGCCTGGCGGCTATCGTATAACGTACGACCGCATAACAATGGACAGATTGGCGGTGGTCATACGGCTGGACCACCCGGTGGTGAATATGACGGGTATCGAGGGCGTGTTTAGTTTTACCCTGGAATACGCGCGCGAGGATGCGCTGAAGGCCGCCCCTCCCAACGCGGACGGAAGCGTCGCGAGCGATGCGGACAGCGCAGCGCCATTGCCGCCCTTAGGAAAGGCGCTCGAGGATCGGGTCGGGCTTGTTTTGGAGCGGCGCGTCGTCCCGGTTGACGTATTCATCGTCGATCATGCGGAGAGGGCGCCGACGGACAATTAGGGCTGCGCGGGGAGTGCAAGCTCAATGCGGGGGAGAATTCGAGGCCAATTTCGCTAGGACCAGCAGGGCGTTCACCAGGTGGGTTTCGTCGCGCAGCCCGAGGACGGCGGGAGCGAAACGGGAGTCGGCGGGGGTTGTCTGTTGCAGAAAGGCTTCGGCGGTAAACGTGGTCACGCGCGGCGGCCGGAGCGGGAATGCCAGCAGGGTTTCGTGCGATTTCACAAATTCCTCAGGCCCTGTGGAGCGGCAGCGGATATCGGGCGCCTCGGGCGGGTTGTGCGCGGCTTCCGCCGCGTTGTCCGCCGACACCAACTGCTTGAAGATGACGAGGGACTGATCCGGCGCAAAGCGCAACGCCGCGCCGGCCAGCGCCGGCAGGATACAGACCTGCTGGTCGGGTGGGAGCTGTCCGGCGTCTTTGAGTCCAAGGCTCACGGCTTTCATGGCGTCCGTTGGATTTGGGGCGGCCTGCGCAATTGCGGCGTACAATAGACTCCGTTTGGCTCCGCCATCCGGGTAGATTTCGTGTTCCAGGGTCTGCTCCGGGCTTTTGGCGGGCAGGGATTCCGCCTCCTCGGCGAACTCAAGGAGGGCTTCGACGCGAGCTCGCGCGGGGGCGTCAGCGACTTCGGAGAGGGCGGAGCGCGCGGCATCGTACCTGCCGGCCTCGAAATACGAGCGAGCTTGTCCGAGCGCCACGGCATCATTCTCCGGGCTTCCGAAGACCGCTTTTGGAAGCGGCGAGCTTGCGCCGAGTTCAGCACGGATCCTGGCTGCGTCGGCCTCGGGCAGAGGCTCCAGGAAGCGTAGCGCCGTCTCAAAGTCGTAAGCGTGTACGTCCGCCAGATCGCGGGCCTTGGGCAACATCTGCCAAGCCAGGGCGAAAGCGCCATCGGGGTCGGCCGCAGTGGACTGCGGGTTTTGCACCAGGCGGGCAGCGTCTGCAAAATAGGAAGCGGCCAGTTCGCGGTCGCCCTTCAGATCCGCGGTCATGATGTTCGGCATCTCGGGCAACTCAACTATCCCCGGGAGACGCCTCTCGGCGATAACCTTCCTCAACGAATCCGCCAGCTTTATGGTGGTCCCGGTGGGGAACAGATATGGCGCAAGCTGTCCCAACTCGGTTGCCAGTGGGCGTTCGGAACCCATCAGAGATCCAGCGGCGAGCTGAAACTGACGGTCCGATAGGTCGGGAGACGCGACTCTCAATTTGACGAGTACCCTTGTCAGTAAGGAGAGGTCGAGCACGACGCGGCTGGCGCCAAATCCGACGCCGGTGACAACCGGCCAGAGGGCGATTTGGATTCGACGGCGGGTTGCAGTCGCGAGGGCCTCCTGCCGGCTCCTGCCATTGGAAACAGAAAGCGCGGCGCCGGCGAGTTGGGCGGCGCGTTCGGGACTTCGATCCACCATGCCGAGCGCCGCGTTCAACCAAATATTCGCCTTTTCCCACTCGGCATCTTTTCGCTGATCAAGGCCGTCGTCGTTCCAGGAAACATCGGAATTGCAAACCTTGGCGCGCGGGACGACGAGATTCCAAAGCGCGGTGAAGCTATCCACGGGCAGCACGGCCGTGGATTTATCGAATGCGTCGTCGGGGATCTCCCGAAGGCCATCGAACGCCTCGCGAAATTGACGGGTCCCAGCCGTTTTGTCCCGCGAGCACACCGGTGCGGCCAGCCTGGCCCTCGCATAGACCATCAGAACCGAGTCATGAAGCTCTCCGAACCTGTCGTGAAGCCCAGCAAGCCATCGCGATCCCTCCGTAGGGGCCGCATCCACAGGCGGCGGCTGAGTGGCGGCTTGTTGGCCCGCCGCGCTAGAAGAGAGCGTCACCAGCAAGTAGACGCATAATCGGCTTGCAGGCATGGGCATTCGTCAAGTCTGACGCACAGGAGCGCCTTTACGTGGAGCCGATCTCTTGCCCTTGGGCTGGGATTTCTTTCCCCCCTACTTCGTCACGGCCCCCACCGCCACCGCCGCCTGTTCCTTCAACGCCTCGGCCTTGTCCGCCGCTTCCCACGTGAACGTCTCTTCCGTGCGGCCGAAATGTCCAAAGGCCGCCGTCTTGCGGTAGATCGGACGCCGCAAGCGCAGGGCGTCGATAATGCCCCGCGGCGTCAGTTGGAAATTCTCGCGCACCAGTTCGGTGAAGCGCTCGTCCGCGATCAGGCCCGTGCCGAACGTGTCCACCATTACCGAAACCGGCTCGGCCACGCCGATCGCGTAGGCAAGCTGCACTTCGCAGCGGCTGGCCAGCTTCGACGCCACGATGTTCTTGGCGATATACCGCGCCATGTAGCACGCCGAACGGTCCACCTTGGTCGGGTCCTTGCCGGAGAACGCCCCACCGCCGTGACGGCCCATGCCGCCGTAGGTGTCCACGATGATCTTGCGGCCCGTCAGTCCGGTATCGCCGTGCGGCCCGCCCACCACGAAGCGCCCGGTCGGGTTGATGTGATACTTGGTTTGGGAATCCACCATGCCGGAGGGAATCACCGGGTCGATGATGTGTTTCTTGACTTCCCGGCGCAACTCATCGATCCCGACCTCGGCGCTGTGCTGGGTGGAAATCACCACCGCGTCGATGCGCCTGGGAACGCTGCCCACGTACTCCACGCTCACCTGGCTCTTGCCGTCCGG
>PLGA01000477.1 GCA_003139735.1 Bryobacterales bacterium
ACCGCGTCTCCGGGCTGAATCAGGCTGGCCACGCCATTCCAGGAGGCATAGGGCAGGGTCGCGTTGTTGGGTTGCCCGGTGGCATCGTTGCCCGTGGGGGCGATGAACAACATGCGCAGAGGGGCATAGCCGAGGTGGGCCAGCAGGGCGCTGGCATTGCCGTACTTGGCCAGGGCGCTCGCCGGTGTGTTCACGGTGGCATCGTTATCGTCGGCGTCGGGACCGAGAGGCGAGCCGGGCCCGTAGCCGTCGCAATCCCAATCGATCATAGTCGCGGTAGTGCAGCCCGGCCCTTGGATCGTGGGTTGCTGCGCCGGCAGTGCCTTGCCTGCTAGAAACAGAAGACACAGATAGACAAGACGATAAGGTAGTGTGTTATTACTCAACCTTGGCCCCCAGAATCTTCACAGGTGTTTGTGAGTGAAGTTACACTCGTCGAGTTTATCGTTCGGGAGCAACGCTGGCAATATTACATTTAGTCGGGAAAGTCTTTTGACGATAGTTGGGTACTGCTACGCTTCAGCTTCACGTGACGCTTGCGAAGACACGTTCTACATGGCTAGCTATAATAGACTTAGCCCCAGGGCTGACAAAGTGACAGGAGGCCCAGGCGCCGGACGAATCCACCGCCCCGGTCCTACACTTTTTCCGGCACGACGAACGGTCTCCGGTACTCCCGCGTCATCAGCCTGGCGGCTTCGGCGTCGCCGGTGACCGCCATGGTCTCCGGATCGAAGTTCACGGTCCGCCCGACACGGTAAGAAATGTTCGCCAGGTGCACCAGCACCGTGGACGCGGCCCCGATTTCAATCTCCGCGTTCAAGCTTTCGCGTTTGCGGCTGCGCACGGCGTCGGTGAAGTTGAGGAAGTGGTCGCCCCCTCCCGAACTCTGCGGTCCCGGCGTCTGCTGCCGGCCAAGAAATGTCTTGTAGGCCTCGCCGTTCACCGCCAGGTAGCCCTTCGATCCGTAGAACAGATTTCCGACGCTGGTCGTGGATTCCCCGTTGGTCATCCAGTGCCGGACTTCGAACTCCAGCATCTTGCGCTTTCCGCCCTCGTCGAATTCGAATGCCGCATTCAAGGTGTTGGGAGTCTCCTGATCGTCGTCGAACATGAAGTGGCCNNCCAGAACCAGTGCCAGTTGTAATGGAAGCGGTTGGCCGTGAATTCGCGCTTGGGCGCCGGCCCCGTCCAGAGATCGTAATCGACGCCCGCCGGGACCGGCGAGACCGGCGTGCGGCCGATGGTATCGCGCCACTTGTAGCACAGTCCGCGCGCCAGGTACACATCGCCGATCGCTCCCTCGCGCATCTTTTGAACGGCGTCTTCGATCGCCGCCGCTGAGCGGCTTTGCGATCCCTGTTGCACCATGCGACCGTATTTGCGCGCCGCCGCTACAATCTGTTTCGCCTCGAAGATATTGTGCGAGCACGGCTTCTCGACGTACACGTCCTTGCCGGCTTGGCAAGCCCAGATGGTCATCAAGGTATGCCAGTGGTTGGGCGTGGCTATCGAGACTGCGTCAATCGACTTGTCGTCGAGCATCTTTCGGAAGTCGGTGTAACATTGCGGCTTCTTCCCCTTGGTTTGCTCGATCAGGGCAGCGCCCTCGTCCAGATTCCGCTGGTCGACGTCGGCGACGGCGACAATCTCCACGTTGGGCAGCCGCCCGTAACCCGCGATATGGTCCCTGCCGCGGCCATGACCGGCGGTCGTCTGGGCTTTGCCGACGCCGATCTGCCCCAGCCGTACCGTATCGCTTGGACTGCCGAACGAGCTCGCCGCCGCGCCCAGCGCAGCCGCCGAACCCATCAGAAAGTGTCTTCGATCCATACCCGCCTCCAGCCCGACAATATCACACTCCAGCCAGCCTCTCCCGCATTCCTGCGGGCGTTCTTCACTTGGCATGTTATATACTACTCTCCACTGGGTTTTTTCATGATCGATGTTCCGGGCGAGGGGAGCGGCGGGCCTCTGGCCAGCGACGCTACCCGCACAATCACCAACCCAAACGACGCCCAGCGGTTTACTCCCGCGCGGGCGGCGGCGATTCCAGCGGCCATTGGACGCTATCGTGTGGACTCGTTGCTGGGCCAAGGCGGGATGGGACAAGTCTATCTCGCCTTTGACACGCGGCTCAACCGGCAGGTGGCGGTAAAAGTCCTGCTGCTGTCTTCAGCCGGCGAGCAACGCGCCGTCGAGCGTTTCCTGCGCGAAGCGCGGACGGCCGCGGCGCTGAACCACCCGGCCATTTGCGCGATTTACTCGATCGAGGAGTACGAGAGCGTTCCCTTTCTCGTGCTCGAATACATCCCCGGCAGAACCTTCCGCGAACTCCTGGACCACCCGCCTCCAAACTGGCCGCCAGCGCCGGCCGAGGCCGCCGGATATATGTTGCAGGCGGCGGAAGCGCTCCAGGCGGCGCACCGTGCCGGCGTCGTGCACCGCGACATCAAGTGTTCCAACCTGATGCTTAAGGCGGACGGCCGCGTGAAGGTTCTCGACTTCGGCCTTGCCAAGTTCGGCGATGCCCATCTGCTCACGCAGGATGGAACCGTCGTGGGAACACCCGCATATCTTTCCCCCGAACAAGCTGCCGGCGGCGCCGTGGACGCACGCACCGATCTTTGGTCGCTGGGGGTGGCGTTCTTCGAGATTCTGACCGGACACCTGCCCTTCCAGGCCGACAACCTGGGCGCCCTCATGTACGCCTTGCTGCATCGCGAACCGGAGTCCATCTGTCGGAGCCGGCCCGATACGCCTCCGGCCCTGGCCGGCATCTTCGAGAAACTGATCGAGCGCGACCTCGGCCGGCGTTACCAGTCGGCGGATGCGCTGATTGCCGACCTTCGGCTGCTGCTTTGGCCCGGCGCCGCTGCCGATGCCACCGCGACGCTTGAATTGCCGGCGCTCGAGCGGGCCATGGCGCCGCCCCTTGCGGCCGGCGACCGGACAACTGTGGGCCGCGACGAGCAGCGGGAACGTCTGTGGCGCGCCTATCAGCGCGTGAAGAAAGGCCGTGGCCTGATTCTCGCGGTCACTGGCGAGGCGGGCATCGGCAAGACGAGCCTGCTGGAGGAGTTCCTCGCGGAGTTGCCCCGCCGCGGCGAGCGTCCGTTTGTGGGACGTGGCCGCTGTTCGGAGCGGCTGGCCGGCGAAGAAGCCTACCTGCCAATCCTCGAAGCGCTCGACAGCCTCCTGCATCCTCACTCGGCTCCTTCGCTTTCGGGCGTGATGAAGACCGCGGCGCCCACCTGGTACGGACTGGTTGCTGGGGACTCGCCGGAGCCTGAGGCAGGTCCCGCGGCTTCGCAGGAGCGTATGAAACGCGAGTTCGCCGCGCTCGGCCAGGAGCTTTCGCGAATCGAGCCGCTGGTGATTTTCATCGACGACCTGCATTGGGCCGACGTCTCGACCATCGACATCCTCAACTACCTTGCCGGGCGGTTCGCGGACATGCGCGTACTGGCGCTCGTGAGTTACCGGCCGTCGGATATGGCGCTGGCGCGGCATCCGTTTCTCGCCATCCGCGGCGATTTGCAATCGCACGGTCTGTTTGAGGAGATCGGACTGCGGTTCCTCCAGACGGAAGATGTGGAACGCTACCTCGCGCTGCAGTTCCCCGGCCATGGTTTCCCGAACGGCTTCGCGCCGGTGATTCACGCCAAGACGGAGGGCAGTCCCCTTTTCATGGCCGACCTGGTGCGGTACCTCCGCGACACCGGCGGCATTGTTGAAGAGAACGGCGCATGGGTGCTCGCCCGCTCGCTGACGGAGGCGCCGCTCGATTTGCCGGAATCGGTCCGCGGGATGATCGAGCGGAAGATCGAACTGGTCGACGAGCGCGGCCGGAAGTTGCTCGTCGCGGCCAGCGTGCAGGGTCACGAGTTCGATTCGGCCGTGGTCGCCGAGGCGGTCGGGATGGAAGCGTCCGACGTCGAAGATTGTCTCGAAACGCTCGAGCGGGTCCACGTGTTCGTCAAGCGCGGCGAGGAGCGCGAATTCGCCGATGGCTCCCTCACGCTGAACTACCAGTTTGTGCACGTGCTGTATCAAAACCTGTTGTACGCCTCGTTGCAGCCGACGCGGCGCGCTGCGCTCAGCGGACGCGTGGCGCGCGCCCTGGTTGCGCGCCACGGCGGCCAGGTCGCGGGTGTGGCGGCCCGCGTGGCCGCGCTGTTTGAGGCCGCTCGGGATTTTCCGGCCAGCGCGCGCTATTTCTGCGTCGCCGCGGGCCGTTCGGCCGGACTCTTCGCCTTCGGGGAGGCATTGTCGCTCGCCGAACACGGGCTGAAGGCCTTGCAGGCGCTTCCGGACAATCCGGAGCGAAAGCGGCAGGAGCTTGAGCTTCAGATGATGAAGGGGGTCGCGCTGCGCTTTACCACCGGATGGGCGACGCCCGAGATCGAGCACGTCTTCACCAGGGCCCGGCAGTTGTGCCAGGACCTCAACGATCCGCCGCAGCTCATTCCGGTGCTCTGGGCGACCACGCTGTTCCTTCTGATCCGCGGCAACCTGCGCGAGTGCCGCGTCCGCGCCGACGAGATGATGGGACAAGCGGAACGCTCCGGCAACCAGGCGTACATTATGGCGGCCCATCACGTCGCGGGCGTGGTTCGCGAGTTCCTTGGCGACATGGTGGAGTCGAGCCGTCTGCTGGAGCGCTGCCGGGAGCTGCACCTGCCTTCCGAGCACCTGGCCTACACGGCGATGTATGGGCAGGACCCGGGCATGACCGCGCGCGCCATGTCGAGCCGTCCGCTCTGGGCGCTTGGCTATCCGGATCGCGCCGCCGCCCGCGCCAGCGAGACGCTGACCATCGCCAGGTCCCAACGGCAGCCGGTCACGCTTGCGTTCGCGCTGGTGGTGAGCCAGGGCATTCACCTCTATCGTGGCGAAGCGGCCGATGCGCTGGCCGTTGGCGACGAAATCGCCGCGCTCTGCCGTGAGTACCAACTGCCGCAGGAGGCCTTGTGGAGCCAGGCGTTCCAGGGGTATGCGCTGCATCTTCTCGGCCGCACCGGCGAAGGCATCGACGTGCTGAAAAGCAGTCTGGCCGCGCAGCAGGCCATCTCCGCCGGCCTCGTACGCCCAGCCTTCCTGGCGCTCCTGGCCGATGCGCTCGGCCAGGCGGGCCGCGCCGGCGAGGGATTGCAGGCGGTTGACGAAGGCTTCGCGCACGCCGAGCGGACCTTCGAGGGCGGCTACCTCGCCGAGTTGCACAGGGTTCGCGGCGAACTGCTGCTGCTGACAGGCCAAGCGGAGATGGCCGAAGCCAGCCTGCGCGAGGCGCTGGGCTACGCGGTCCGGCAGCAGGCCAAATCGTTCGAGCTCCGCGCCGCCACGTCGCTCGCGGGATTGCTCCGTTCGACGGGTCGGCGGGACGACGCGCGCGGCGTCCTGGCACCCATCTACGATTGGTTCACGGAAGGCCACAACACCGCCGATCTGGCCCGCGCCCGAACGCTCCTGTCTGAGATTGGATGAAACTCCCATGACGAACTTCGAGCGGAAACTCCCCAACGAAGACGCCGACGCCGCGGAAATCGTGCGATGCATTTTGAAGGTGCAAGCCGCCGATGCCGCCGCCCAGAACCGGCCGCTGGGCAGAGGCACCCACACCAAAGGCATCTGCGCGCGCGCCACGTTCGAGGTCTTCGACCTGGCGCGCACGGTCGGCGATCCCGCGCTCGCCGCGCGTCTCGCCAAAGGCATCTACGCCAGGCCCGGCGTCTACCCCGCGACCGTGCGCTTTGCGAACGCCGCGTCCACCATCTACCCGGATTCCAAGCCCGACTTGCGCGCATTGTCGTTCTCGGTGGAGATCCCGCCCGGCGTAGCCGCCGGCGCGTCCCGCCAGGATTACTCCCTGCAGAACGCCAGTACGTTTCCCATCAACGACGCGCACACGTTCACGGTGCTCATGAAGGTGCTGAGCGCGGGCAGCGGCGCGAAGAAGCTCAAGGCTCTCTGGTCGCTGCCGTTTGCCGATCTCGGCCGCTTTGCCAGAGCCGCCGTTCTCGGCCGGTCGCAGGAACACGGCGGGACCGGCGCGTATCAGCAGTTGCGCTACTGGAGTACCGTGCCGTTCCGCAACGGCCCGTTTGAGGCTGTGAAGTATTCGGCCATCCCGAGCGCCGCCAACCCCGCCCACGATCTGCAGCCCGGAGAGAACGCTCTGCGGGACGAGATCGTCCGCCACCTGGACGAAGACGAGCGCATGAGTTCGTTCGACATCGCGCTGCAGCTTCTCGACGCCGGACGCATGAGGCGGTGGGGCCTGCGCCGCGATGCCAGCTTCTGGGTCGAAAACGCAAGCGTCGAGTGGAAGGAAAAGCAGGCGCCTTTCCACGTCGTGGGACGGCTCACGCTCGTGGCCAAGTCGGAGCTGCCGGCCGAGGAGTGTGAGCGGCAGCACATCGATGTCACCGAACATTCGACGCCCGACAGCCAGCCGCTCGGCAGCATCAACCGCGTCCGGCGCGCCTCGGAGGTGGCCAGCCGCAAGGCGCGCCTCGGCGAGGCGACCGCCGATTCGATTGTGGAGGAACTGCCGGCGGTGGCGCCCCCTCCCCGTTCCCGGGTCCGCGATCTCCTGAAGGCCGACGCCGTGTTGCTGGCGGCGCTCGTCGCGTTCTATGCCGTCACGGGACTGGTCTACACCCGGCTGGCCGCCCGGAACGTACCGCAATTCGAGAGAGTCGATCAGGTGCGCTACCTGAACCAGGGCTGGGGCGCGGAGCGCGAATCGCCGGACCGGGAGACTTACTACTACACCCCGCAGGGCACGGGGATGCACGGGGTGCGCTACAGTTGGTTCGTCCATCTCGAGCGGCCCTTCCGCCGCAGCCGCATGGCCGATCCCGACCACATGCGGTCGCTCAACTTCGTCGTCGATCCAGTCGCGACTCACGCCAACCCCGATCAGCTTCCCATCGGTTTCGCGCGGCGGTACGACGACCAGATCCACGACGACGTCGTGGATATCACTTGCGCGGCCTGCCACAACGGCCAATTGAACGTCAAGCGCGGCGGCGTGACCACGGCGATTCGCATCGACGGCGGGCCCGCGTTGACGGCATTCACCGACGCGACGGCCGGCAGCTTCCAGGTGGAGCTTATCCTCTCCATGGCCGAAACGTATCTCAACCCGCTCAAGTTCAATCGCTTCGCGGGTCGGGTCCTCGGACCGGACGCCGATGGCTTCAGGGGTAAGTGGGCGCTGTGGCGCAACCTCGGCGCGGTTCTGCGCGAGCTCGTATCCGTCTCCCGGGGTTCCTCGGCATCGCGGCTTTATCCGGTGCAGGAAGGATACGGCCGCACGGACGCGCTCGGGCGGATCGGCAACGTCGTCTTCGGCGATCACTTGACGCCGGACAATTATCGAACCGGTGACGCGCCGGTGAGTTTTCCCTACCTGTGGAACATCTGGAAATTTGACTGGGTACAGTACGGCGCGTCGGTCAGCCAGCCGATGGCGCGCAACGTCGGCGAGGCGATGGGCGTAGGCGCGGAGTTTCGCCTTGTAGACGACTATGGACGCCCGGTTCCGGAGGGCGAGCGGTACCGCACCTCGATCTCTCTCGACAACCTGGTCCGCCTCGAATCGACCCTTCAAAAGCTGACGCCGCCGCGCTGGCCGGAGGATATTCTCGGCAAGATCGACCAGGCGTCGGCCGATCGCGGCAAGGCGCTGTACCAGGAACACTGCGCCGCCTGTCACAGCCCGCACGTCTCCTCCGAGGCGCTGAAAGAGGCTACGTCGCCGGGCCGCCGAGCGAACGATCCGATGTGGGTGATCAGGACAGTGGACGTCAAGAAACTGGGCACCGATCCGGCGGCGGCGGACAACTTTGTCCGAAACCGCGTCGACCTGACGCGCGCCGGCCTCACCTTCGATGAAGTGAAGGGCCTGCTGAAGGCGGAGTACGACGCCATGAAAACCCGCCAGGACAAGCTCCTGGACGAGTTGCCGAAGGAGATCGCGCGGCGCAAGGCGGCCGGCGCCGACCCTGTAACGCTGGACGAATTCGGCGCGGAGCTGAGATGGGCGCAGGAGTACCGCCTGACGGATGAAAGCATCGCCCGGCAGCTCGACGCGATCGACTTCCGGGCGGTGAATGTGGGCGCTGCTCTCAACATGTTCGGCATGATCATTCGCGACCGGTACTACACGGACCGCCATTTCTCCCAGGCGACCCGCGCCTGCTACGCGGGATTCGATACGCTCGATCTCCCCCAGGTTGTCAACGCCTACAAGCCGCGTGCGCTCGAAGGCGTGTGGGCCACGCCGCCGTTCCTGCACAACGGATCGGCGCCGAACCTCTACGAGTTGCTCTCGCCTGTCGAAGAGCGATCCAAACGGTTCTTCGTGGGGCGGCGCGAGTTCGACCCGGTGAAGGTCGGCTACGTCACCAGCCCGGCGCCGGGATCCTCGGGCGGATTCTGGCTGGACACCAGCAAACCTGGCAATCGCAACACCGGCCACGAGTTCCGTAACGGCTACCGGCCCGGCGTCATCGGCCCGGGGTTGACGCCGGCCCAGCGCATGGATCTGATCGAGTATCTGAAGATTCACCATGACGAACAGGGTCCGCAGGATCGAACGCCGGCGGACTGCTTCGCGTTGCCAAACTGAGGCCCCCATGGCTGGCCGATGTCCACCACAAGCGGTGGTTCTCAGCCAGGGGCTTCGCGCTCGCTAAGGATTAAGCTATTTGCTTTCAAATACTTCGGATTGGCGCTTGGTTTGCTCATTACAGAACCGGAAGTGTTGGAGGTTCACATGAAACGGACAGTGCAAACAGTATTGTTCAAATCCGCCGTGCCGGCGCTGGCTCTTGGCGCGGCCCTGATGTTGCTTGGCCCTACGGCCGCCTTGGCCGCCCAGCGCGGCGGCGGGGGACACGGGGGGCACTCTGGCGGCGGGTCTTCCGGCCGTTCGTTCTCAGGCGGCGCTGGAAGCCGCTCCTCTGCCCCGTCCACGAACCGTGGCTATTCCGGCGGCGCGCGCAGCTATGCCGCCCCGAACGCGAACCGCGGCTATTCCGGCGGCGGGCGTAGCTATGCCGCCCCGTACGCGAACCGCGGCTATGCCGGCGCCGGAAACTATGGCGGAGGGGGCGGTTACTCCTCTGGCCGGTTCTACACTGGCCGAGGCTACTACTACGGCGGACGCTTCTGGGCCCGTCCTTACTTTGGCGTCGGGATCGGCATCCCGTACGGCTATGGCTACAATCTGGGCGCCGGATGTGGGTACTATGACGGATACGGCTATTGGCAGCCGGCTCCCTGCTATGCCGACGGTTACCCCGGTTACTGATCGGTTCGCTCGATAACGATTCGACCGGCGCGCGGGCGGCCAGGCTGCCCGCGCGCTTTCTTTTTCCGCCAGCCACTCCCACGAATGCATCCCCATGAACTACCGCTACCACTATTGATTCGGCTCCAGGCGCGGTCCGGAGCCGTTCCGGCGGCCGGGAAAGGCGTCATCGTGGGAAATTGGGGAGGCGGAGCCCAGGTTGTCGACGGGGAAGGCTGCGACGGGGGCGGAAACCGGGTCGGGTTGGGGGGACGGAGGGTCGGCGGGACGTTCGTTTTGTGGAACTTCGGGGGGAGTAGAGTCGAGGA
>PLGA01000199.1 GCA_003139735.1 Bryobacterales bacterium
TATTTCAACGACGCGCAGCGCCAGGCGACGAAGGATGCCGGCAAGATAGCCGGTCTCGACGTCAAGCGAATCATCAACGAGCCTACGGCGGCGGCGCTGGCTTATGGCTTGGACAAGAAGAAGAACGAGACCATCGCCGTCTACGATTTTGGCGGCGGCACCTTCGATATCTCCATCCTCGAAGTGGGCGAAGGCGTGGTCGAGGTGAAGTCCACCAACGGCGACACCCACCTGGGCGGAGACAACATCGACCAGCGCGTCATCGATTGGATCGTGTCCGAATTCAAACGCGAAAACGGCATCGACCTCTCCAAGGATCAGATGGCCCTCCAGCGCTTGAAGGAAGCCGCCGAGAAGGCCAAGATCGAGCTCTCCACTTTGCTCGAAAGCGACATCAATCTGCCCTTCGTCACCGCCGACGCCACCGGCCCGAAACACCTCCAGATGAAGCTCACGCGGGCCCGCTTCGAACAGATGGTCGAAGAGATCGTCCAGCGCTCCATGGGCCCCTGCAAACAGGCCATGACGGACGCCAATGTGACCCCGCAGCAGATCGACGAGGTCGTCATGGTCGGCGGCCAGACCCGCATGCCGCGCATTCAGCAACTCGTGCGCGACCTCTTCGGCAGGGAGCCGCATCGCGGCGTCAACCCCGATGAAGTCGTGGCCGTGGGCGCGGCGGTGCAGGGCGGCGTGCTGGGCGGCGAAGTCAAGGATGTGCTCCTGCTCGACGTCACCCCGCTTTCGCTCGGCATTGAAACGCTGGGCGGCGTCTTCACCAAACTCATCGAACGCAACACCACCATTCCAACCCGTAAGAGCGAGGTCTTCTCCACGGCTTCCGACAACCAGCCGTCGGTCGAGATCAAGGTCTACCAGGGCGAGCGCGCCATGGCGTCTCACAACCGGCTGCTCGGCGTGTTCCAGCTTGGCAACCTTCCGCCGGCCCCGCGCGGCGTCCCGCAGATCGAGGTCACCTTCGATATCGACGCCAACGGCATACTCAACGTGACCGCCAAGGACCGCGCCACCAACAACGAGCAGAAGATCACCATCACCTCGTCTTCCGGCCTCTCCAAGGACGAAGTCGAGAAGATGGCCAAGGACGCCGAATCTAACGCCGCCGACGACCGCAAGCAGCGCGACACCATCGAAGCCCGCAACCGCGCCGACGCCATGGTCTACAACGTCGAGAAGACCTTGAAGGAGCACCGCTCCAAGGTCGGCGAGGCGGAGGCCAAGGAGATCGAAGACGCGCTCGCCGAGACCCGCAAGGCCATGACCGACAACGACCCGGACAAGATCAATTCCGCCGTCGACCGGCTCACCACCGCCAGCCACAAGCTGGCCGAAGCCATGTACAAATCGTCGTCGCAGCAGCCCGGCGGCGCCGCCGGAGCGCCCCCCGCCGATGGCGGACCCTCGGCCGGAGGCCCTGGCAAACCCGACAAAGACAAAGACAATGTTGTGGACGCCGAGTTCGTGGACGTCGACGACAAGAAGTGAGACTGACCCCTAGCCGAGCCGCGAACGTAAGAGAGCGGTCTGGCCGCTAGCATATATGCCGGCTCCCAAGCGCGAGTACTACGAAACCCTCGGGGTGGAACGCAAGGCCTCCGTGGAGGAAATCCGCAAAGCCTACAGGAAACTTGCGCGCAAGCACCACCCCGATCTCAATCCGGGGGATAAGTCCTCCGAGGATCGTTTTAAGAGCGTTCAGGAAGCCTACGACGTGCTGAGCGATCCCAAGAAACGCCAGGTGTACGACCAGTTTGGCTTCTATTCGGACAACGCCTTCGCCGGCGCGGGGCCCGGCGGACCCCGCGGCCAGGGCCCCCAACCCGGCCCGGACTTTAACGGCTTCGATTTCTCCGATTACTTCTCCGGAGCCGCCGGAGCGGGAGCGGGGGCGGGGCGGAAAGCCGGCACGGAAACCGGCGGCGGCTTCCGCGACATCTTCTCCCAGTTCTTTGGCCATGGCGGCGCCCCGCACGAGGCCGAAGTGGAGGAGAAGGGCGGCGACCTCGAGTACGTGATGGACATCGATTTCTGGCAGGCCATCAAGGGCATGCAGACGCGCCTCGCCATCACGCGTTACGAGGTCTGCGACACCTGCCACGGTTCCGGTTCCACCGGAGCGGGCGAAGTCGTGTGCCCCGAATGCAAGGGCAGCGGCCACGTCACGCAGATGGCTGGAGCCATGCGATTCAATATCAACTGCCCGCGCTGTGGAGGATCCGGAAAACTGCGAAACGCCTGCCCCACTTGCGGCGGCGACGGACGCGTGCCCCGCCAGGAAACCGTCGAGATCCGTATTCCTCCGGGCGCCCGCAACGGCTCCCGCCTGCGCGTACCGGGCAAGGGAAACGCCGGAGCCCGCGGCGCCGAGCCGGGCGACCTCTACATCACCACCAAAGTCGCCGAGCACGCCTTCTTTCACCGCGACGGCGACAACATCGAGATCAAGGTTCCCGTCGCCGTCTGGGAAGCCGCCCTCGGGTCCAAAATCGAAGTGCCCACCATCGATGGCCGCGCTTTACTGAAGATTCCACAAGGCGCGCAAGACGGCCAGCGTCTCCGCTTGCGCGAAAAAGGCGTCTTGAATTCGCGCACCAACCTGCGCGGCGATCAGATTGTCGAGGTGGCCATCCAGGCGCCCGACGCGCACGACGAACGCACCCGCGAGCTGCTCCGCGAGCTTTCCACCCTGCACCCGGAGGATCCGCGCGCCGCCATGTGGGCCCAAGTCTGAGGAATCGCCATGCCTAAGGCCAAATCCAAAGCCGCTTACATGATCTCCGTGGTGGCTGAGCAGTACGAACTGCACCCCCAAACGTTGCGGCTTTACGAACGCGAGGGGCTGCTTAAGCCGTCCCGCAGCGAAGGCAATACCCGGCTTTACACGGATGGCGATCTGGAGCGCCTGGAGGTAATCCTCCACCTCACGCGCGATCTGGGCGTAAATCTCGCCGGCGTCGAGATCATTCTCAACATGCGCGAGAAGATGGGTGAGATGCAGTCGCAAATTCAGGAATTCGTCGCCTCGCTCAACCGCGAGCTGGCCGCCCGGACCGCCCGCCCTCCCGAAGCCGAAAGCAACTCCTTGATCCCCGTGATAAACGCCCGCCCGCCGGTCCTCGCGCCGCGCCGCGCGCGTTAGTTCGATGCCCAACCAAGAGCGGTTTGCCGCAAACCCCGCCGTCGCCTACGTCGCGCCATTCGCCGCCTTCGCGGCCTTCATGACTGTGGAACATGCGTTCGGCTGGTCCGCTCAGTGGGCCTATCCGCTCCGTCTGGTCGTGACGCTGGCCGTGCTCGCATTGGTCTCGCGGCGGGTCCTTCCCTGGCGCCCTTCCGCCCCTCTCGCCAGCGCCGCCATCGGAACCGCCGTATTTCTGATTTGGATCGCGCCCGACGTTCTCTTTGGCCCCGGTTACCGCCATCACTGGCTGTTCGACAATGCGCTGATGGGAGCCGCGGCCAGTTCGGCGCCGCAGGCCCTGAAGCATAACTGGTGGTTCATCGTCGTTCGCACGTTCGGCTGCACGGCGGTGGTCCCGGTGATGGAGGAGCTTTTCTGGCGCGGCTGGCTGATGCGCTGGCTGGCCCATCGCGACTTTGAATCCATCCCGCTCGGAGCCTACATCCCATCCGCCTTCTGGATCGTCGCCGTTCTGTTCGCCTCCGAACACGGGCCGTACTGGGATGTAGGGCTGGCGGCGGGAATTATCTACAACTGGTGGCTCGTGCGCCACAAGAACCTGGCCGATTGCATGGTGGCTCACGCCGTCACCAACGGACTTCTATCGGCCTACGTGCTGCTCACGGGCCAATGGCAATACTGGCTGTGAAGGCCGGCGGATAAAATATAAACTGATGATCCAACTCACCGGCGCCGGGAAGCGCTATGGCCCCAAGATCCTCTTCGAGAACGCCGACTGGCTGGTCACGCCCAACGAGCGCGCCGGGCTCGTGGGCGCCAACGGCACGGGAAAATCCTCGCTGCTGAAAGTGTTGGCGGGAATCGAAGGCCTGGATTCCGGCAGCGTCGCCACCCAGAAGGGCGTCACCCTCGGCTACCTGCCTCAGGAAGGCCTGTCGCTTTCCGGNNTATGCCGTGGAAGCGCAGGCCGGCATCGTGCTCTCCGGCCTGGGGTTTCCGCAACGGGACTGGAAGCGCCGGACCGAGGAATTCTCCGGCGGGTGGCAGATGCGCATCGCGCTTGCCAAGCTGCTGCTCGCCAAACCCAACCTGCTGCTGCTCGACGAGCCTACCAACCACCTGGACCTGGAAGCCCGCAACTGGCTCGAACAGTACCTCGCCGCCTACCCCTACGCCGTCGTCCTGGTCTCCCACGACCGCTACTTCCTCGATGTCACCGTGCGCAAGATCGTGGAGCTTTGGAACAAGGGCCTGCACTTCTACACCGGCGGTTTCACCCGCTACGAGCAGCAGCGGGACGAGCGGCGCGCGCAACTCCAGGCGGCCTACGACAACCAGCGCGACAGGGTCAAGCAGCTTGAAGCGTTCATCAACCGGTTCCGCTACCAGGCCACCAAGGCCAAGCAGGTGCAGAGCCGCATCAAGGAACTGGAGCGCATCGAAAAGATCGAGATTCCGCGGGAGGAAAAGGCCATTCATTTCCGCTTCCCCCAGCCCAAGCCCAGCGGCCGCGTGGTGGCGGAGTTCAAGAAGGTCGCCAAGAGCTACGGCGACCATGAGGTTTTTTCGGACGTGGATTTCATTATCGAGCGTGGGGAGCGCATCTCGCTGGTGGGCGTGAACGGGGCCGGGAAATCCACCCTGATCAAGATTCTCGCCGGGACCGAGCCCGTGAGCGCCGGCGAATACACGCTCGGCCACAACGCGCAGCCCGACTACTTCGCCCAGGATCAGTACAAGGAACTCGACCAAAGCGCGAAGATCCTCGACGACATGTCGTCCGTGGCGCCGCGCGCCACCAATACCGAGCTGCGCGCCATCCTGGGCTGCTTTCTATTCTCCGAGGACGACGTGTTCAAGACCATCGGCGTGCTCTCGGGCGGCGAGCGCAACCGCTACGCGCTGGCCCGCATGCTGATGCAGCCCTCCAATTTCCTGCTGCTCGACGAGCCTACCAACCACCTGGACATGCGCGCCAAAGACGTTCTGCTGACGGCGCTTCAGGATTACTCCGGCACGGTGGTGTTTGTCTCGCACGACCGCTATTTCATCGACAAGCTGGCCACCCGCGTCTTCGAAGTGGAATCCGGGCGGGTCAACGTCTTCCCCGGCAACTACGAAGACTACCAATGGCGGAAATCGGGCCAGGGCGCGCTGGCCGTGTCCGCGCAGCCGGGCGCGGCGCCAGAGCCGGAAGCCGCCGCGAAGAGCGACAAGCGCCTCAACCCGATGAAGGTCCGGCGGATGAAGGAGCGTTTGGGATCGATCGAAGAGGAAGTCGGGCAGCTCGAAGCGGGGATCGCGGATTGCGAATCCGCCCTGGCCAATTTCGTCAGCGCGGAAGAAACCCGGCGCATCGCGGAACTGTTGGAAGCCCGCCGCGCCGAACTGGCGGCGCTAATGGGGGAGTGGGAGGAGATCTCGCACTCGATCGAGGCCCACTCGTAACCGGGCGCCCGGACTACTCCTGAGCGGGAGCTTGCTGTTCGATCTCGCGCCAGGCGCTGATCTTGAGGCGGCGGCAAACCCAGCACAGCGGTTCCGGCCCGGCGATGGACGTTTCCGCGCCGCACACCGCGCAGCGGGGCGCTTTCTTGTTCAGGCGGTCCTCCGAAACGGATCGCTTGGCGTGTTCCAGGATCTCCGCGGGAACCACTTGCTCCGATTTTGGTTGCGCTTTCCGTCTCATCTCGCCCGGCTATGATTACACTATGACAGAAACCGCCGCCCCGATACAACTGCTAACAGTTGGGGGTACGTACCGGGCTAGGCCGCTTCCGGTATTTGCACCACTACGGCGACGTCCAGCGACGAGCCGCATCGCGCGCACGTCTGACCGGGCGCCGTTCGCACCAGCTTGCCTTTGACCTCGATTTCCGCCGGCACCGTGTGGGTGCACATCGGACAATGCACGTGTCCTTCCGTCTGGTTCGCCAATAGAGCTTTCATGTCCTCCCCCCTAACTTATCGGACGCACGAAAGCCAGCGCAGGTTGCCGGCCGCCGGCGCAGGGGGATGCTACGCTGAGAGCTATGATTCAGCCGCCGGCCACCAAAATCCAGTTGATCAATACGCCCGAATACCGCGAGAATTACGCCAACAGCGTCCAAGTGCGCGTCAATCTATGGGATTTCTTCCTGATGTTCGGCCGCGTCGCCCAGACGGCGCCGGACCAGGTTGCCATCCACAACTTTGAGGGCATCTACCTGAGCCCACAGCAGGCCAAGGCGCTGCTCAACGTGCTGCAGCAGAACGTGACCCAATACGAAACGGCGTTCGGCGCGATCCGGTTGGAACCGCAGGCGGCCGACGCGATCGTGCAGTAGTGGTTCAGGACCACGACGCGTCGGCAAGATCTAGCAGCTAGCTCGCGCGTCCCACTGCCGGGGGCGACTTGTTCGGCCGGTCGGCCGCGCTGCGGGCCAGATAGATCAGAGCTTGCCGGGCTAGCTCCGGAATGCTGGGATCGGGGTGCCGGAGCAGCAGGATCAGCGAACGGACCCAACGCAACTCCTTGTCTTCAATCCCGATTACCGCAACTGTTTTCGCCATAGATCTCTCACTTTTCTTTTCGTCCGGGACGGCGAAGGGCCGAAGCGGGATGGTACGTCCCAGTACAGTTGCCTTCGCAGGCCTTTTC
>PLGA01000610.1 GCA_003139735.1 Bryobacterales bacterium
GTATGGAAGGGGCGGCCGAACCCTTCATCCTGACCATTCCCAAGGGCAGCTACGTCCCGCACTTCGAGCCGCGTCCCGAGCACCTGGCGGAAGACGCGATGGCTGTCTCCGCGGAAACTCCGGCTCCCCTTGCGCTGCCTGGCGTGGGACTGCCCCTTCCAAAAACCAGGCGCTCATGGCGCACCGCTGCGTTGGTTGTCCTGCTGCTGGCCGGCGCGGCCTTCGCCACACTGAACTGGTGGAAACGCCCCGCCGTGTCGCGGCCGCCTTTTGCGGCGGAGGAAACACAGGCGGCGCATGAAGATCCACTCTGGTCCAAAATCTTCGCGCCTCACCGCCAAACCAGCATCGTGGTGGCCGATACCAACCTGGTCATGGTCCAGGATATCCTGGATTCAGATGTCCCGCTCAGCGAGTATTTCAATGGCGGGTATCCGGAGAAACTCATCGGGAGCGTGCCCAATCGCGAGTTGCAGGCGGCTCTGCGGTTGATCTCCGCCCGCCAGTACACCAGCTTGGGCGACGCCATTCTAGCCGCTAAGTTCATGGAACTCGGCCGCCGTTATGGCACGCAAACCAATCTGCGCTACTCCCGTTATATCAGCGCCAGGGAGTTCAAGACAGGGAACTTCGTGCTAATCGGCAGCCGTAGGGGGATTCCCTGGGAACAACTGTTCGAGTCCCAGTTGAACTTCGACCTCGAAGAGGATCGTGCCACTCGCCTGTATCACCTGCGGAACAAATCGCCTTTGCCTGGCGAGCGCCTCGTTTATGGAGTCTCGAGCGGAGGCAGGGCCGATGAGGTCACTTATGCGGACATCGCCCTGCTGCCCAACCTCACCGGCACTGGGTACGTTTTGATCCTCTCCGGTATCGATATGGCAGGCACGGAGGCCGCTGGTGAACTGGCGACAGGCCCCGACTTTGGCGCAACCCTGACCAAATTGCTCAACTCGCGCGCCGGGCAGCCGCCGGCGCCCTATATCGAAATTCTGTTGGAGGCGAAGGCCACCGCGGGTACCAGCGGAGGCGCCAAGATCGTCGGCCATCGCCTGATCGAAGGTCCCCGGCCGGCGCCGTAACTCCGAAGCTCACCAGTGTTAATCTGGGATTGGAGATTTGATTCCAGCGCTCCACGAAGCCCGCCCCGCCAAATGAGATAATGACGTCGTGAATCGGCTCCTCATCCTACCGTTCCTCGCCTCCGCCCTGTGCGCCGCTGAGATCAGCACCGGTTTCATGCTGGGCCCGCGTTACGATCCGCGCGCCTTCTACGTCCGCGAAGGATCGTCCTTTGGCCCGGGCGGGAACTGGCAGAAGACCTACAGCGCCCCCGTCTACCGGCACGAAGCCCAGGGCAAGCTCATGAACGTCCGCTTGGCCAACGCCCTGTTTCTCGACGAGTGGATGCACGAGCGCACCTTCGATCCCGAATTCAACACCGATGCCGTGATCCAGGCGCTCGATTTCTACAAGAATCACGGCGTGCTCATGATCAACGTCAGCCTGCAAGGCGCGCAAGCCGGCTACGACAAGTCCGTCAATGGCATCGATCGCGAGAACGCCTATCGCCTCGGTCCCGGCCGCGGAGCCTACGTGAGCGCTTTCCAGCCGGATGGCTCGCTCAAGCCGGATTGGCTCGCGCGCCTGGAACGCCTGCTGCGCGCCGCCGACCAGCGCGGCATGTTCGTCAACCTGATGTATTTCTATCACGGCCAGGCCGGCCAGTTCCGCTCCACCGAAGCCATTCACAACGCCGCCGTGAACATCACCGACTGGCTCATCGCGCACGACTTCCGCAACGTGATCGTGGACGTGGCCAACGAGTACGACCTGCCCGGCCCGCAGTGGGACTTCAAAGGCTACATTCCGCAAAATATCATTTCGCTCATCGACGACGTGCGCGAGCGTTTCAAACATAGCAACTTCGTCTTGCCCATCGGCGTTTCGAGCGATGGCCGCATGCGCTATCCGCAGTCGCTGCAAGGCCAGGTGGATGTGCTGCTGGTCCACGGCGATGGCCGCGATCCGCGCGAGAAAACCCGCCGCGTGGCCGAACTGAAAGATGCCGATCGCCCTGTCCTGATGACGGAGGACGATAACGGCCGCGCCACCACCCTGGAACACCTGGCAGCCGACCTGGCAAGTTGCGATATCTTCTTCCACCGGGCCGATGGTTGGGGATACCTGCCCTGGATCCAGGCGCAGCGATTCCCCTTCCGCTACCTGCCGGGCGCGTCCGCCGAGGTGCGCGACGACATGCCCGAAAAGGAGCGCGACATGGCCTATTTCCACGCGGTGCTCGACCACATCGCCTCGCTGACCCTGCGCCGCCCGCCCAAGGACGAAGGCCGATGAACGTGCGCGTCGCCGAGTTGTGCGGATTGCGCCAGTTCCGGTTTCTGGACGCGCCGCTGGCCGATCCCGGCCCGGGCGAGGTGCAGGTGCGCATCGACGCCGTCGGCATCTGCGGTTCCGACCTGCATTCTTACGCCGAAGGCGCAGTGGGCGATACGCCGTGCCAGTATCCTATGGTGTTGGGCCACGAGCCGGCGGGCGCAATCGTGCGCGTGGGCGCCGGCGTGACCGGCTGGAATGCCGGCGACCGCGCGGCGTTCGAGCCGGCCATCTACTGCTACCACTGCGAATTCTGCCGCACCGGCCACCACAATGTCTGTGCCAACCTGCGCTTCATGAGCATGCCGGGCGATCCCGGGTTCTTTCGCGACTACGCCAACATTCCCGCGCAAAACCTGATCGCGATTCCGCCGGGCATGAGCGCGCGCGACGCCACCGTCATCGAGCCGCTCGCCGTGGTGTTGCACTCCATGCAGTTTGTGGCGCTGCGGCCCGCGGAAACCGCCGCCGTCTTCGGCGCGGGGCCCATCGGACTGATGACGGTCGTCTGTCTGAAGCTGGCCGGCGCGGGCCGGGTCTGGGCCATCGAGCCAGTCGCCGCGCGCCGCGAACTGGCGCTGCAGGCCGGCGCCGACGTAGCGCTGGACCCCTCCGCCATCGACCCCTCCCGTGAAATCCTGCGCGACACTGGCGGCCGCGGCGTGGACGTCGCCATCGATTGCGCCGCCACCGGCGGCTCCACCAACCACTGCCTGCGCGCCACCCGCCACGCCGGACGCGTGGTGGTCACCGGAATACCCGTGGAAGTCCAAGTGCCGCTGGAGTTCTCGCC
>PLGA01000283.1:0-2115 GCA_003139735.1 Bryobacterales bacterium
AAGAAGAGCTATCAGCCGATGCTGACGTTTATCGCCGAAACGCGCGAATACGTCTGGGGCGAGTTGCGCAATGGAGACCGGCCCAGCGGCAAACAGATTGGCGATCATCTGCGGAATGTGCATGCGGCCCTGCCGCCGGCCGTGAAGCGGATCTACGGCCGGGCCGATTCGGGGTTCTACTGCCGGGAAGCCGTCGAAGCGTATGAAGAATTCGACGCCTGGTTCGTGATTTGTGCACGCAAGACGTCCCGGTTGGTCGAGGAACTGCGCCATGCCGAGTGGAAGCCGTCGCCGAAGACGGATGCCGACGCGGAGTGCGAATTCCGTTACCAGCCGGACGGGTGGAGCAAGCCCTATCGGTTCGTGGCCCTGCGTTACGAGAAAACGCGCGCGGAACGGGAAGCGGAGGAAACCGAGCAATACCAGTTGTTCGATACCAGCCAGTACAAGTACCGGGTCTTCGTGACCGACATGCCCGATCCGATCTATTTCGTGGTCTGGTTTTACAGCCAGCACGGCGGCGCCGAAAACCTGATCAAAGAGGCGAACAACGATGCCGGGCTGGCGGCGCATCCGTCAGGCCGCTTTGACGTGAACGGTAATCACTTCCAGTTGGCCATGCTGGCGTACAANNTGTTCGTGGCGGCCAAGATCTGGCGCCACGCCGGCCGCACGGGGGTGAGCTACAGCGATCACTACGAGGAGAAAGGTGTGTTCGAGCGGCTGATGGATCGGCTGCGCCGGATTGCGCCGCACGCGCAGGGCTATGCGCCCGTGATGCTGCCAGCCCTGCGTTGAATGGACCCCGCCGGGCCTGTCGCGCTGTGCATAGAACTTTATGCGCGGCTCGCAAGCGCGACGAAGCAAGTCACTTCGGCGCGGGCCGTGGCGGGAACGGGATCTGGGGAGGGTGCTGAAGCAGCGAAAATCGAACCGACCTATTCAAACACGAGCGACATCAACCGCGCGAGACAGATGCTCCGGAGGCTGGTTGTGTGCATAATTCAGGTGTAAATGAACCCAACAGAAGGACTCTTCGCTTCCCCAACCGCGTCACCCGCGTTGTTGATGGCGTATAGTCGTGTACCGGCAGAGTTGGGGTAATCAACAGTCGTGAACTGGCCATCGCGAGAGATAAACCCATGGTCCCCAGGCGACACCGCTCCTGACCAGCTTGAACCGTAGTATCCAGCAATTTCACTCTTGTCGTTGATCCCGGTCGCCATGGTATAGCTGGCGCCGGGGAAATCGAGCGTGCTGTAGACGCCCGATGAAGCGGATTCCAGATAGAAACCATGCCATACTGGCGAAACCGCGTAGGAGCCGACCAAATTGCCGCGCTCATTGATCGCCGCGACTAACACGTGCGTTGCGCCCGGTTGTCGTGGGGGCAACGGAGTGAAGCGGAAAGTGACGGTTTGACACAACGCAACTTGTGCCAAGAGTCCCCCGCACACCAGCGAGCCGAGCCCCTTAGAACAGGTCATACCAGCAGCTTAACTCAATTCAGTTCCCCTAGATGCCTCACCCCACGTTCGGCTGACCCCTTCTTCGTCATGTAGATAACTCTGTCGCCGACATGGAGACGTGGCGCAAACATTTGAGCGCGGCACAAGGCCGAGATCGACGGAAATGACGATTCGAGGTCTGGTTCGCGCCGGCACGATGCATCCACGAAGCGAGGGTGCCCGTAGACCCGGCAGGCCTCTCGCCCAAATCGATTGTGTACGAGGGGCGCATAGGTGTTGAGGTAGTGCTTCACGCGATTGACCTCCCCACCGCAATTGTAGGACGGACGGCGCGGCCCGATGGGCCGGCAGAAATCCCGGGGCATCGCGCACTTGGCGTGGCCTCGTGGAAACGCGCTGCTTATGCCGCCACTTCCACGTAGTCGACCGACGTGCGTGGGTCCAGGATCTGCTCGCCCACTTCACACATGGCCTCGAAGTGCGCAGTCAGAGCATCCTGAGAGTTGCGGCGGGCTTCTTCTTCGGTGTCGCCCGCTGCCGCACAGCCAGGAACGTCCGGCGAATAGGCGGGAGTGTCCGGTCCCCGTCTGTTCGATTACCACCGGATAGCGTCTCGCGGTCATTTCAGCCCTGCCTTCTTGAGTAT
>PLGA01000283.1:2238-4506 GCA_003139735.1 Bryobacterales bacterium
TCAGCGGGGCAGCCGAAAAGGAACTGGTGCGCCTGCGCCAGATCAAGGCTCTGGAAGCGGCTGCCGGAGCGTGGAAGGACAAGGACCACCCCGAACTCAAACAGGGGGCGGCCAAGTGGGTGAAGAAGCTGCGGCGGGAATACGACCAGCGCTCCGAGAAGCTTACGGCCCGCTGACATGGCCGTCTACCTTTTGGATACCAGCGTCATTATCGACGTTCTCAACAACAAACGAGGCCGCCCGGCTTTGCTGCTGGAGTTAGCGAGGGCTGGTCATACGCTGGCGTGTTGCCCCATCAATATCACGGAGGTATACGCCGGCTTGCGGCCCAAAGAAGAGGCTGCTACCGAACAACTTCTGTCCAGCCTTCGGCACTTCCCTATCCAGCCAGAAGCGGCGCGGATGGCGGGCGAGTTCAAGCGCGACCATGGGGACGCGACGCGTCCAGGTAATGCGGGTGGATGGCCGTATAGCGCTCCGGCATATTCAAATCGGCTCCGGACCCCAGCGCCTCGTGAGCCACGGTCCCCCGGTGTTCGTCGAAAAGGTACAACCAGACATTGCCCGCCACGGCAGGTAAGCCGCCGCGGCAATTCCCGCGCCTTTCAGCACCCGCCCGAGCGGCAGCCTGTAACGTTTTCGGTAGATCGCGGCGTGGGCGGAAAGAGCGGCGATGGCCATGGAGGCAGACCAGGAGGTCCGCCCCACCTTCCTGGACACTACACTGGCGGCCCGGCGCCGAAGCCGATTTGGGCAAAATGCCCAAAAACGAGTTCGTAACATGCTGATTCTAAGGTGGTCTCGTTCTGCGAATTTGGGCAAAATGCCCAAACTCAACCTGGGCGCCTTTCGCGGCAAGCCGCGAGCCGGATGGCCTTCGCGACCCATCGCGGCTGCTCGCGCATAACGAGGCGAGGTCATTGAGCCCGTCATACTCGGTTTCCACGAGGCGGTTGTCGCGAAAATCCCCGGTTCGGAGATCATCGTCGCCGAAGACGGCAGCACCGATGATACAAAATCGCCGTCACCAACCGGCCGCAGATTGCGCGCGGGCTGCTTACGCCGGCGCAGGTGCAATGCCTTCACAACAAGTTGGAAACACTGCTTGGTTATGAGCGAGCCAAGCTCGATGCCATCTATTATTGTCCGCACCACCCCGACGGCGGCTACGCCGGGGAAGTGCCCGAATACAAAACCCGGTGCCGCTGCCGCAAGCCGGACACCCTGCTTTATGAGCAGGCGGCCCGGCGGTTCCATATCGATTTGACCGGCTCGGCGGTGGTGGGAGATTCGGCGCGCGATATCGAGGCCGCCCGCAGGCTCGGTTGCCGCGCGGTGCTCGTCGAAACCGGACTGGCGGGACGCGATTTGCCCGCGCACATCCAGCCCGACTTTGTCGCGCCCGATCTTCTCCAAGCCGTCGCCTGGATTACAGGAGGGCCTCTATGATTATTACCCGCGCGCCGTTTCGCGTCAGCTTCGGCGGTGGTGGCAGCGACCTCCCGGCGTATTACGGCAAATTCGGCGGATGCGTCCTCAGCGCGTCCATCAATAAGTACATCTATCTGGATATCCACCCGTTCTTCGATGAGCATCGCATCCAGTTGAAGTACTCGCGCACCGAGAACGTCGATTCCCCCAAGAGTGTCCAGCACTCCATCTTTCGGCGTGTCCTCGATCGCTTCAACCTGTCGGGCGTCGAGCTGACCAGCACCGCCGACATCCCCAGCGGCACCGGCCTCGGATCGTCCAGCAGTTTTACCGTGGCGCTGCTGCAATGCGTGTACGCCTATCTGGGCGTCCATCGCTCCAAAGCCTCTCTGGCGAGCGAGGCGTGCACCATCGAAATCGACGAGATCGGCAGTCCTATCGGCAAGCAGGACCAGTACGCGGCGGCCTTTGGCGGTCTCAATTTCATCCGCTTCGAGCCCGACGATTCGGTGCTTGTCGAACCGGTGACGCTCTCGCGCGAGAAGGTGCGCGATTTCAACTCGCGGCTGGTCATGTTCTACACCGGCATTACCCGCGATTCCAACGAAATCCTCGAAGAGCAGGGCCGCGCCATGGAAGCCGGCAATGGCCGGGTCGAAGCCACGCACAAAATGGTCCGGGTGGCTGGCGACATGTGAGCCCTGCTGGCGGCTCTCGTCGTGGGAGCCGTATGCCTTCGGGCGCACGACCTCGCCCGCGTGTTCTTCTGGTGGGACGAATCCGATTTCTTCAATGAAAGCATCTACGGCAATCACGGTACCATTCCTTCATGGACCG
>PLGA01000585.1 GCA_003139735.1 Bryobacterales bacterium
CAACTGCCGCTCGTTGCGAAAGCCGCGCACGAATTCTTCGCCGGCCAATTGCGGCGCCATCACTTTGAGTGCGACGGTCTGCTCGAACTGCCCATCGGCGCGCCGTGCCAGGTACACCCTGCCCATGCCGCCGCAACCCAGTAGCCGCTCAGTCCGATAGGGACCGATGCGCAGCCCGGGACCCGGCAGCTCGACCTGGGAGCCGTCTCCGGCAGCGGCGTCCTGCCCTTCGGCCGGCGTTTGCGCGCTGAGTGCGCAGTGCCTCCGGTCCGCTGCCAGAAGCGACCGCACCTCATCGCGGACCTCCGGAGCGAACCCGGTTTGCGAAGCAAGCCAGGTCTCGCGCTCGAGTTCGGGTTGTTCCAGCGCGGAATGAAACAGCTCCTCCACGCGCGGCCAGAGTGGATCCACGTCCGTGCCATTCAACCGGCCGGGGTTCGCCGCCAAGCCCGGTAGCATTACGGTTCCGGCCGGAGCTCGCGGCAAAGCCAGGCGCAAGCCAATCTCATATCGCGGTCTACGGTCGCCTTGGACAGGTTGAGTATTCCCGCGGTTTCTCCGGCCGTGCAGCCCAGATAGACGCGCAATTCGAGAATCTTCGCTTTTCGGGAATCGATTTCCTCCAGCCGCGACAACGCGCGGTCCAGATCGAAGACGTCTTCTTCCCGTTCCCCAAGCCACCGGATGTCGGCCGTAACGGGGAACAACCGCCCGATCCGGCGCTCCTCACGCATTCGCGCCCTGGCATGGTCCGTCAGGATCCAGCGCATCGCCCGCGCGCAAAAACTGTAGAAATGTTCCCGGTCTTTCCAGTCCGAAAGCTTCGCTCCGGCAAGACGCAGGTATAGTTCCCCCACCAGCGCCGTCGGCTGAAGCGTATGATCCGGCCGCTCACGGGACATGCAACCGCGGGCCATCAGCCGCAACCGCTCGTAGGCGACGGATAGCAATTCGCGAAACGCTTCGTCGCGCCCGTCGCTCCACTGGCGCAATAGGCGCGTGATATCGCTATCGACGGCCAACGCAGGATTCATACTTCGCGTTTCTTAGGCCTTCGCTTCTATCGATATTATACAGTTTTCAAGAATCTGTTTATCTCTATATCGGTACTGCCCTCCCGCCCTCATTCCGCCAATGTCCAACTCGTGATCGCCGCGCTACTGCCGTCGGAGTAGGTAATGGTTCCGGTGCCGGACTGATCGACCGAGCCGGTGGCCAGCGTTGCGCCGGTGCTCAGTTGGATGATCGTCACGCTCACATTGCGGGTGGTATTGCTGATCACCGAGATTTGGATCTGCTCGTCGTGCTCCGCATCGGTGAGCGTCCAGGCGGTCGGCGTTGGCGGAAAGAGCGCCATTGCGGCGGCGCTGCCGCTGGTCGTGGTGGAGGCGTACGCGATTTCACCCGGAATGGCAAACGAAGTGGGCGTCGGGTTGGTCAAATTGAGCGAACCGATTGGCCCGGTGTAGATCGTGCCGCCGCCACTGAAGGTCAGACCGCTATCGTCCGCGTCCGGCGTCAGGGTGATGCCTGTCACGGAACCAATCGCCAGATTGAGCGCGGGGAAATCCTGCCCGACCGCGCCCACGCACTGTAAGCCGGTGGAACTGACGGTATTACCGCAAGACAGCCCTAACTGTACGGGCGTCGGCGACGTGGTCAGCGTGAATAGGCCGAGACCGTTCACCTCCATGGCGTCGCCCGATACGCCGGTCGTCATATTGAGGATCATGGTTCCGAGATTGGTTCCGCTGAGACGGCGATAAACGGCAGTCTCCGTCAGTTCGGCGCCCGCGGTCCCGAGGTCCGTCCCAGCCGTGAATTGAGCCGCGATGTAGGGTTGTGTGCAATTGGCGTCGTAATACACCGTGACCGGATATAGTGGGTTCCCGGATACGACGATGGTCGGCGCGGCGCCCGATGCGTAGCTGCCGCCTCCTGGAATCGCCTCGCAGGCTGCGCCCTGGGTGCCGCTTGTGAAAAGAATGGCGAGTTGGCTCTCAAGCACGTTGGAGGCCAGGGCGACCGACAGCCCGGTCTGCGCCAGCGCCCGTTGGTCCACCAGGTTGCCCGCCGCCCCAATGGTCATCACCGGGATGCTGGTATAGATTCCGGCCGCGGTGGCGCGGATGCCCAGGGCGCCGATCTGGACGCCGGAGGCCGTATCGAACTCCAGCGTGCCGCGAATGTTCGCCGCGGCCGGGAACCAGGTAGTCAGCATCTGCGACGTGTGCCCGCTGCCGGGCAGGTCGATTGTGGTGGTCCCCAAGATGGCTCCGGTATCGTCCCTCAAGGTCGTCGGCACGGCGGCCGGCTGGGCAGAACCGTTCGCCAGCGCGATGCCCGTCGCCAAGCCGCCGGTGTTGTCGAAGGGCAGGGTGTAGGAACTGGAACTGCCCACTTCCAGCGGCACTACCGCTTCCTGCCCGCCCCTCTGGAAGATCGCGAAGCCGTTGACGTTGCCATCGGTCGATAGCTGCGCCGAGCCTTCCACCGAGGCGCCGGAGGCCAAACCCTGCGTGACCACCACGAGCGTGGCCCCCGCGGCAAGCGTCTGGCTGACCGATGATTCCGTGACCGTCGCCCCGGTTTGCGGGAAGTTGAGCGGCAGCGAAAGAGGGCTGCCGTCGTCGCCGAAGAAACTCAGCGTGGCATTGGCCGCGGTGGCGCCGGTGTTCACCAGCGTAAACAGGGTCTGCCAGCCGTTGCCGGACGCCACTTGCGCCATCATGCCGCCGGCCGTCCCGACGTTCGCGAGCACCGGAAGCGTGGTAATCGCGGCACCGTTCGCGCGCAGCCCAAGGACGCTGATTTGGCCATTGGGCGGCGTGTCGAATTCCACCGTGCCGCGCTTATTAGCCGTGACCGGGAAACCGTACGTCGGATCCGTCAACATGAAGGAATTGTGGCCTTGCGCTGGAAGACTGACCGTACCCGTGCCAATTTGCGCCCCGGTATCGTCACGGATGACGACTCCGATGTTGGCCGCGCTGGTTGCCAGATTCGCGACGGCGAGGCCCGTGCTGAGTGCGCCCGTGTTATCGAAGGCCAGGAGGTAGGAGGCTGCGTTGCGCGGCTCGATGGGCACCACGGCCTGTTCGCCGTTGGGCGCGTAATCGAAAATCGCGAAGGCCCCGATGTTGCCGTTCGTCAGCAGTTGCGACCAACCCTGCGCGGTCGCCTGGCTGGCTGGCCCGGTGGTGTCGAGTACCAGCGTGGCGCCGGGGTTGATCGCCTGGTCGAAGGTTGAGCCGACGACCGAGCCTAGCGACGGCTGCTGCGGGAAGGTGAACGGCAATGGCTGCGAGCTACCGCCGTCGGAGTAGAAATTCAAGCGCGCCTCGCCCTGTGCCGTGCCCAAATTCACGAGCGTGAGCGTAGTGTCCCACCCCCCGGCAGAGACGATCTGCGCCATCGAACCGGCCGGCGTGAGATTCTCGTTAGCGGCGGCAACGGCGGCCGCCTGCGCCTGGCACCCAAACTTCGCCTGAAGGCTATCGGCTAGCGCGCGGATGTTGCCGGCTTGTCCCGACGCGGAGACGCACAGGAGCGGAATCAGGGTCAGGGGCGCGGCCAGTGCGTGCACTAACCGCCTCATATCGGCTGAAAGGTGCATGGTAGGAATTCCTCCCAAGTGTCGCGCGCTTGGCCGGCAGACCTACGCCGCCAGNNTCTATGTTCTGACTCTGCCCCCGGTTCTTGCAGGGACGCCCAGGATGTCAGCTTTGCTTCTTTCAAGCGCTCAGCGATCTTAGCCCAAACTTCAACCTCCTATCCGGTCTCTTCTCTAGTGGCCGGACCGGCNNGCGTGCGGCCCATTCAAAGTGCCGGCCGCGACCTTCACCAATGTAGCGGCGCCCGACGGCAAAATGACTCAAGCCGGTTCGAAATTCTGCGTCTTCGCGCCGGACGGGCAGCCTGTCTCATGGCGGCCTGTGACCTAGTGGGCGATCCGGGGCGCTCAGGCGTTCTCGCTTCCATCGGGTGCCACGCGCTTCACCTCCGCCGTGAATCCGTCGTGGTTCAGCCGAGCAACACGGCGGCCGACGATCGCCACGCCGCAGATGGTAGTCGGCCAGTGTGCAACGCCCGCCTGAAGACGGCAGCGCAGAGGAAACGCTCGGCGTCTGCGGGGAAGGGCAAGGCGGCAGCGGCGCCGGCGCCTGCGAATGCCGCCAGGAAGAAGCGCCGCCTGAATCCCCGAGGGGCGCGCGCGGAGCATCGCGGCGACGAAGGAGCGGTGGGCGGCGCTGAGGAAGGCCAAGGCGGCGGGGAAATCGGGCGCGCCGGAGAAAGCGACGCGGGCGACGGCCAAACCAGGCGTGAAGCGCGCCGCCCAGAGAAGCGCGGCCAAGAAATCAACGCCGGCGGGCCCGCTGCGGAAGGTGCTAGGCCGGAGGAAGGCGGCGGGAAAGCGGCCGGCCGCGGGGAGGGTGCGGGGCGGGACCGCCGAGGTGCCGGACCCGTTTCCTCTCCGCCGCCCGTCGCGAACGCATCGATTCGGCCGTGGCGGCCGCTGGCCAGCGCCGCGCGCAGCCCGTACGAAGCCTGGATCGCCGCGGACCCTTCCGCGGCGGCGTCCGGGTTCTCATCACGGGACCGCGGAGCTTCGAAAGGACGGTCGCGTTCGCTCTCGGCGAAGCTCCCAAGCGCATCGCACGCTCCTCCGCGCGCCGGCGCATGGCCGCCGCACAGAGGAAGCGGTGGGCTGCCCGGAAACCAAAGGCCGCGGCGACGCCAGCGCCCGCGAAGACCGCCAAGACGAAGCGCCGCCTCACCCCCGAGGGGCGCGCGCGGATCAGCGCGGCGGCGAAGCGGCGGTGGGCGGCGCTGAGGAAGGCCAAACGGTGAAATTGGGCGCGCGGCCAAGAAATCACGGCCGACGCTCGCACCACGGAGGGCGGTTGGCCGGGCGAAGGCGGCGCTAAAGCGTCAGGCCGCGGAGAGGGTGCAAGGCAGGACCGCCGCGGCGCCGGCGATGCCGGAGGCGGAGGCTGGGAGCGCGGCGGGCACCGCGGGGGGGGGCGCCACGGAATAGCGGGAGCAGCGGGGCGTCTGGTGGACGGAACGGGTTTATCGCCAGGAATCGGAAGGATCGGTCATCTGCTGCTGCCGAGGATACGTTATAACGGCTTTGCGCGGCTCTCCTACCGCTTCATGGTGTGGTGTGCAGCACTAGACTGGCGCCACGCTCATTTTGCCGGTCTGCCGTGGTCCAGGCATAAGGCGACCAGATTGGAGATGTTGGCTTCGCCGACACACATGACCGTGTCGGCGCCGCCCCAATAGATCTTCACTGTTCCGTCGGACTCCGCCACGGCCCCGCAGGTGAACACGACGTTGTGGACATACCCAGTGATTTCCCAGGGATCTTCCGGCTGCAAGATCCACGAGTCGCCCACGCCGAGGATCTTCGCCGGGTCCAGGAGATCGTGGAGAGCGACCCCCAACCGGTAGACCGATCCGTCCATCGTCTGGAAAACACCGTGATAGATGGAAAGCCACCCCTGGTCCGTTCTGATGGGCGGTGCGCCCGGACCGATCTTCATTTCGTCCCAATGATAGGGTTCGGGCCGCATGATGAGCTGTGACTCGCCCCAAAAACGCAGATCCGGAGAATAGGAAATCCAGATTGACCAGGGGGCGATTTCGGAGTGAGGCCGATCCAGCCGCGCATACAGTCCGTCGACCTTCTCCGGGAAGATCACCACATTCCGGTAGTCCGCCTCGGTGATGAGGGAGATCCTCTCCAGATGGCGGAAGTCCTTCGTCTTTGCCAACGCGATTCGCACGCCATTTCGCGAGTACGCGCTGTAGGTGATCAGGTACTCGCCTTCCAGACAGGTCACTCGCGGATCCTCGACGCCGAACTCTTCATAGGCCGCGAAAAGGCCGTCCTGCGCGGGAGTCAGAAAGGGCTCCGGATCGGCGGTGAAGTGGAATCCGTCGGCGCTGCGAGCCAGGCCGATGATGGAACGTCCCGTGCGGAGATGGGATCGGAACAGCATGATGTACTCGTTCCCATGCTTCGCCACGGCCGCGTTGTGAACGGTCTCTACCGGGTAAGGGATATCGGCCTTGGTTAGGATGGGGTTGTGCGCGTATCGTCTGACAATGTCCGGCTTCATGATCGCCTCTCTGTTTCCCGTTCAAAAATCGTCTGGTAGACACGTTCGTACGCCGCCACCATGGTTTCGATAGAGAAGAATTCCTGAACCCGCCGCCGGCATGCGGCGCGGTCGATTTCACTTAGGCGATTCAGGCTCCGCACCGCCTCATCGACGTTGTTGACCAGGATACCCGTTCGACCGTCTTCGATCACTTCACGGCACGAACCGAGGTCCATGGCGATCACGGGTACGCCGGCGGCGTTGGCTTCCGCCAGGACCAGTCCGAATCTCTCCGGGATGGTGTTCAGGTGCAGCAACGCTCGAGCCTGCGCGAATAGCGCGTTCTTGCCCGGCACGTCCACCGGCCCGATGTAGCGGATGGTCTGGTCGAGGCAGGGCTCCACCTGCTCGCGGAAGTAGGTCCGGTCCTGGATGATTCCAGCGATGAGCAGCGGCAGCCCGCTCCGGCGAGCGACCTCAATCGCCAGATGCACGCCCTTGTCGGGGTGAATGCGGCCGAGGAAGATCAGGTGATCGCCGCCATGTTCCTGCAGCGGGTACAGTGAGAGGTCGATTCCGTTATAGACTGTCGCTACGTAGTTCAGACCCGGCGCCCGGTCGGAGCTGCTGATGGAGACAAAATATCCATCGCGATACTTCTCATACGCGGGCATGATCTTGGGAGACGAGAACCCGTGGATGGTGGTGAGGACCGGCGTCTTCACCAGCCGGGTGTAAGCGAGCGCCATGAAGTCGTAGTGGCTGTGGATGAGGTCGAACTCGGCGGCGTGCTCGAACACTTCGGAGATATGAAGGTACTCGGCCACTTTGGGATCGATGGCGGGGTCTTCTTCGTGCCCCCGGTCGACCACGGCGCGCAAGTGCGCTTTGGTCACCGAATCCCGAGTGGCGAACAAAGTCACATCCCAGCCGCGGGAAACCAGCCCTTCGGTGATGTTGCTCGCAACTGTCTCCCACGCGCCGTATTGCCGGGGAGGCGTTCGCCATGCTACGGGCGACAGGACGGCAACCCGCTTGTTGGGGATCGTCATGCTTGTGACGGGTATTCCGGCTCCATTGCGGCCAGCACCTCGGCGAGCGGGACGGTCGCGAAACCGGTGGAGTGATCGGCCATGCCATAGGGTATGATTAGTTCGCCATCGTGGACCAGCGCGCCGCAGGGGTACGCGACATTGGGCACGTAGCCTTCACGCTCGTTCTCATTCGGCTTGAGTAATGGCTCGCGGAGCCGCCCGATTACTTTGGAAGGGTCGTCGCGATCCAGGAGGAACGCGCCGATCGCGTACTGCCGCATCGGGCCGACGCCGTGGCTTAGGACCATACCTTTGTTTTCCGGACCATTCAGGGTAATGAATCGAAAGTTGAGGAAGTCGGAAGTCTCCACGAGCTCCGGTACTACGACCCTGCCATCGAAGGCGGTGAACGTTGCGTAGTAGACGTGGGCGCCATCGTCGTCCCGGAAGCGAGCGAAGCGCGCGTCTTCGAAGCCATTACGGTGGGAGGGCGCTGCCGGGAAGAGAATGCGCGCGGATACCTGGGCCGCAAGCAGAAACTCCGTCACGCAGTCAACGATAACCTCGGCCTTGAGGACTCCTGACCGTCGCCGTCCCATAGCCGTATTATAGAAGAGCCACGGCCTGGAATTCCCTCGAACGGCGTTCGAGGAAGTTGACCGGATCAGGACTGGCAAGTCGGCTTGCATCTGGCGGAGACCCATGACGCCCCCAGCCTGCTCCGGAGCGCGCGCGGGACGGCGCGTCGACGCGCACCGCGCGAGTACGACCGTCCAGCCCGGCGGCCTACGTTGAGCCCAGGATTCCATGCTCACGTGCTCACGAAAGCTGCCGCGCAGAGGAAACGCTGGGCGGCTGTCTGGAGGGCCAAGGCCGCGGCGGCGACGTCGGCCTGCGAAGCGCGCCCGCCAGGAAAAAGCGCCGCCTCAGACCCGAGGGGCGCGCGGATCGTCGCGGCGACGAGGAGGCGTTGGGCGGCGGTGAGGAAGGCCAAGGCGGCGGGGAAATCGGGCGCGCCGGAGAAAGTTACGCCAGCGCCGGCGAAACCAGGGCTGAAGCGCGCTGCCCAGACCGTAAACCCAAGAAAATATGGAGCGGGAGACGGGAATCGGNNTACCACTGAGTTACTCCCGCTCGGGTCAATTCTATTCTAACAGCGGTTGCCCCCGCTCGCGCAATACCCTTACAGTAGGGGTTGCACGAGATGAGCATTGCCGCGGCCGTGCTGGATGCCGTCCGCGCCGAAAGCGGCCTCCACGGCGGCGCGCATGTGGCGCGCGCCGGGCTGCGGATCGGCGAACTTTCCGGCGTGGAGCCGGAATCCCTGCGCTTCTGCCTGGAAACCCTCGTGGCCGGCGATCCCCTGGAACCGCTCGTGTTCGATCTTGAAATCCGTCCCTGGACGCGACGCTGCCGCGATTGCGGCGCCCAATTCCGCGTGCTGGAGTACAACCCCGCTTGCGCCGCTTGCGGGTCGGCCCGCACCGAGGCCGCCGGAGGTGATGAA
>PLGA01000001.1 GCA_003139735.1 Bryobacterales bacterium
AACGCGGTGTTTATCGAAGCCTCGGAGGAGATCCTCAGCGCGCTGAGGGCTCGGGGATGGAGTTTCTACACCTTCATTGGCGGCGCGGCGCGCTTCATGTTCTCGTGGGACACCGATCCCCGGCGCATGGAGGCGCTGAGCCACGATCTGTTCGCGTGCGCCACGGCGGCAAAGGCTGTTTGACGTGCCTGGCAGCGCCCAGTTTTCTTGCTCCCTTGCTCCCTCGCTCCCTTTTGCGTGCGGTTCGGGTGGGATGATTGCCGCCCGTGCCCCATCCTTTCGCGTCCTTTGCGAAAGGGTGGGATAGCACACATCCACCGTTCCTACCGCAGCACCGGTTCCCACTGCCCTGAGTTCCCGGAGCGGAAGATGGCTTCGATCACGGCCATGTTTGCGATGGAATCTTCAAGCGGAACCGGAACCTCGGTGTTTTCGAAAACCGCGCGCGCGAATGCGTCCCCTTGAAGCGTGTACTGATCCGCGGTGGGGAAGGTCTCCGTGACGATGCCGTTGAAGCTGAGGTCGCCGGTCGCGTCGACGAAGAGGCGCGTGGGCCGATCGTAAGGCGCGTTGAAAGGAATTTCAAGCTCGATGCGGCCCCGCGTGCCCAGAAAATGCACCCTCTGATACGGAATCAATTGCGTGCTGCAGGTGAAGATAGCCTGGCCGGAGGGAAAGTCGAGGATCGCCGAGGCCAGGCGGTCGGTTCCCATCTGCGCATCGCGATCGACAAGCGAAACCACGCGCCGCGGTTCTTGTTTGAAGGCAAAGCGCGAGGCCTGAATGCAGTAGCAGCCGATGTCGTACACACCGCCGCCGCCCGTCTCCACGCTGTTGCGGATGTTGTCGGGGTTGACGTTGAAGTAACTGAAATGCGCGTTCACGGCGCGCAGCTCGCCGATGCGCCCCTCGTCGAGAAGCTGGCGCACGCGCAACCACTGCTGGGCGCTGCGAATCATGAAGGCCTCGCAGATTTTTACGCCGGTGCGTTCGCGCACGCCGAGCAGAGTTTTGGCTTCGGCCACGGTCATGCTGAGCGGTTTTTCGCACAGCACATGCTTGCCGGCCTCAGCGGCCTTCACGGTCAAAGGCACGTGCAGCGGATTGGGCAGCGGATTGTAGATGGCGTCGATGTTGGGATCGGCAAGTAATTCTTCGTAAGAACCGTAAGCCGTGGGAATGCCCAGCGCAGCGGCCGCCTCGCGCGCTTTCCCGAGATCGCGGGAGGCGATGGCGGCCACGCAAGTGAGCTCGCCCTGCTGCATGGCAGGGATGACTTTTTTGAGGCCGATGTTGGCGGTGCTGAGCACGCCGAAGCGAAGCTTTTTTGACATAGGTGCATGATACAGCCGCGTGCGCCGACTTCGCGGATCAGGCGCCGACAGCGGGTGCCCCACATCTCGATTTTGAGATGTGGGAAAACACGAACCTCAACCCGCCTTCCGCGACCCAGACTGATCCGCCTCACGCCCCAGCCATGCCCAGTGCATCGGCTGCATTCGCGGCCACGCGCAGCAGTTCCCGGTTGCGCGCTTCGATGAAGCCACTGGCCACGGCGGTATCGAGAAAAGCCAGCAGGCCGTCCCAGTAGTTTGCCGTGTTAATGAGGATGCAAGGCTTGGCATGCAGGCCGATCTGCGCCCAGGTAAGGGCTTCGAGCAACTCGTCGAGCGTGCCGTAGCCGCCGGGCAGCACCAGGATGGCATCCGAAAGCTCGTGGATGCGGGCCTTGCGCTCGTGCATGGTGAGCACCAGCTCGAGCGAAGTGAGGCGTGTGTGCGCAATCTCGCGGCCGCTCAAAGCTTTCGGCAACACACCGATGACTTCAGCGCCCTCTGCCAGAGCCGCGTCGGCCAGGACGCCCATCAGCCCGCGACTGGCTCCGCCATACACCAGACCCAGGCCGGCGTTGCCGATGGCGGTCCCGAGCGCCGAGGCTTCCGCGCGAAAGGCGGGGTTGTTTCCGAAGGCCGATCCACAAAAAACGGCCACGCGGCGGAGAGAGCGGGATGAATGGGTCATGATGCTCCCAGAATAGCGGGGCGGGACGGGTGGGGCACAGCGCAATTGCCGTGGCCCCAGGGAATTAATTTTGCGCAACCTGCTCTATCTGTGTGATACAGTCCCTGCCATGACGACATGGATTGAGCGCACAGCGCGTCAGAAGTCGATTGGCCAGGTCGTACTCTTCCTCGTGGTAACGGCCATCGTAGTGTGGATCTGCGCCGAGAACCGCGCCTACCTGAAGGTGTTCTTCAAGGGGCCTCCGCCGGCCACCGCGGCGGATCTGGACGCAGCTCAAAATGCGGACAGCAGCAATCAGCCCATTGCCACGCCTTACGTGACCATCACCGACGACAAGGTGCTGAACACGGGCGTGCAGGAGATTACGACCTATGAGGGCGTGATCAAGAACGTGTCGGCGGGATACTATGCGCTGCAGGTCGGCGACCGCATTCTGATTGTGAAGAGCGGGAAGACGCCGTCGACAACGGTGGGCGGGGCGCTGGGATCGATGCCCTACGATTTGAAGTCGGACCTGTTTCCCCCGGGCACCGATGCGGCCGACGAGGCGGCGTTTTATCCTCTGCTGCTGGATACGAATTACCGCGAGTCGGGATGGGCGGGTTTGTTCTGGGCGCTGTTGGCTGAGGCGCTCTTCGGATTCTTTGCCTGGCACTCGTGGCGGCGGATCTCGGGGAACGTCGAGTATCCATGCATAGTCCGCGCCAGGGCGTGGGGCGACCTGGCAGTGACTTCCGCCGAGGTGGAGCGGGAGCTGGAGACGGCGGTAAAGACCAAGGGCGGCGGCTGGACTCTGACCCAAAATTACGCCGTAAAGAACGTACGCTTCAGTTTCGACCTGTTCCGGCTGGACAACCTGGTGTGGGCGTACAAGAAGGCGGTCAAGCGCCGCATGTATGGCGTGATTCCCATGGGGACGACCTATGCCGCGGAGTTGATGTTTTCTGACGGACAGGCAGAAATCACCGGCAATCAGAAAAAAGTGGACGAACTGCTGGCGCAGGCTAGCGAGAGGGCGCCGTGGGCGGTGAAAGGGTACACCGACGACCTGGAAAAGTTTTATAAGA
>PLGA01000335.1 GCA_003139735.1 Bryobacterales bacterium
ATGAAGGCGTAGATGGCGCACATGGCGGCGCGTTGCGGCTTGGAAAGCAGAACGAAGGAGTAATAGAAATTGCGGGCGCGCGCACGGGCTACGTTTCGGCACCAGGCGTAGGATTGCTCGACGGCGTCCATCATGCGGCCCGCAGGAAGGCCGCGCGCGCCAGCGAGGCAAGCAGCAATCGCACGCGCTCGGCCTTCGAGATGGCCGGGCGCGCGGCGAGGACGTTGTAATCCTGCGCTTCGATTTTTTCGAGAATGCGCAGGCCGCCGCGGCTGAAGAGGTCCAGATCGAGCGACAGGCGGCGTTCGACCATGCCGCACAGCGGGAGGCCCTCGAGGAAGAGACCGCGGGCCTTGGCGACGGCTTCGCGCATGGCGTCGCGGAAGGCCGGCGTAAAGCGGCGCGCTTCCAAATCCTCGAGCGGGCAGGAGTGGCGGCGGAGGAGGTCGAGGGGGAGATAGACGCGGTCCTTGAGCAGATCGACGGTAACGTCCTGCCAGAAATTGGCGAGTTGGAGGGCGGTGCAGGTGGCGTCGGAGAGGCGCTGGCGCGCGGCGTCGGAATAGCCGCAGAGATAGAGCACGAGGCGGCCGACGGGGTTGGCGGAGCGGCGGCAGTAATCGAAGAGATGGTCCCAATCGCGATAGCGGTTGACGGTTTGATCCTGCACGAAGGCACCGATGAGATGGGCGAAGGGATCGCGCGGAATGGAGTGGCGTTCGACGGTGGGCAGGAGCGCGACAAAGACGGGATGGGAGGCGCGGCCGCGGTACATGGCGTCGAGTTCGGCGTTCCACCAGGCGAGCAGACGGAGGCTTTCGGCGGGGTCGCCGATTTCGTCGCCCAGATCGTCGGCCCAGCGGCAGAAGGCGTAGACGTTATAGAAATCCTGGTGGAGGCGTTTGGGGAGCAGGAAACTGACGACGTGGAAATTTTCGTAATGATGGGTGGCGAGCCAGCGGGTGTAGGCCTGAGCGTCGTGGAGAGAAAAAGGCCGGGCAAGCGCTTCCGGCGACTTGACGAAATCGGCCGGAGCTAGAAAGGCGTCGGCGGGCATAACGAGGGAAGAGAAATGGCCGCCGATGAACGCAGATGAACGCAGATAAAAAAGCGGGAACCTGATTTATTATCGGTGTTCATCGGCGTTCATCCGCGGCCAAGAAGTCTTTCTTGAAAATCCCGCTAGGGCACGATGGCGGTCTTGAGGTGGCCGTTGTGGCTCATCAGGTGCCGCATCACTTCCAGGAGGTTGGCGAGCGGCTCTTCCCGGTTGACGAAGAAAGAAGCCGCGATATGTCCGGCGCAGACCAGATCGAGGGCCTTGCGGATGGAAGCCGGGGTGTGGTGGAAGGTGGCTTTGCAGGTGATCTCGGAGTAATGCAAGAGCGCGGTATCCAATTCCACCTTGGTATCGTTGGGGCAGCCGCCGAAGAAGTTCACGGTTCCGCCGCGGCGGACGGCGCCGACGGCCCACTGCCATGTCTGGGGCTTGCCGACGGCTTCGATGGCGATATCGACGCCGCGCGAGTGGGTCATCTCGCGGATGGTCTTGACGGGATCGGATTCGTCGGTGGCGACGATGGTTTCGTCGGCGCCGAGAACGGCGGCGCGCTCGAGTTGCGTGCGGCGGCGGCCGACGGCAATCACGCGGCAACCATACAGCTTGGCGAGCTTGACGAACATCAGGCCGATGGGACCGAGTCCGATGATGGCGATGGTGTCGCCGGCGCGCGGGGACGTTTCCTCAAATCCGCGAAGCACGCAAGCCAGGGGCTCGACGAGAGCGGCGTCCCGATAGCCGACGTGTTTGGGGATGAGGTAAGTGTTGCGCTCGACGATGCGAGCCGGAATGCGGATAAACTCCGCGTAGGCTCCGTTGTTGAACAGCAGATCCTCGCACAAATTCTGCTCGCCGCGGAGGCAAAAAAAGCACTTCTCGCAAGGCGCCGAATTTGCGGAAACCACGCGCTGCCCAACCGAGAATCGAGACACACCCTCGCCCACCGCGACGACATCGCCAGCCAATTCGTGCCCGAACACGGCGGGGGGCACGATCATCCGAGCGTGATACCCGCGTTGAAACACCTTGACATCGGTTCCGCAGGTCAACGCAACTTTGACTCGGACGAGAAGGTCTCCGCTATTGACTGTGGGGACGGCAACCGGCTCAACCTGCAAGTGTTCCTTGCCGTAGAGCACGGCGGCCATCATCTGGCTATTCACTATATCCACCTCTGTGGCAGAACTATTATTTTCAGTGATTTAGGTCCAGGATGCAACGCTAAATCGATTCCTGAACGGATTTTAACCAACGGGAGGCGGTGAGAAATAAGTTCCTCCAGCGGCAATTCCCCGCCAAATACAAGATTAGCCGATTCCTTTTGCAGATCCAAAGATGCACTATAGCACCCAAACAGGGTTCGTTCACCTACACAGACGTCCGCGCCCGACGCTTCGATACGTTCGGTTGTGGCGGTTTGGGCAAAAAGGAGGATGCGGGAGCCTGGGCGGGAGCACGCCATGGCCTGCTCGACGATGCCGGGGCCGGAGGCGGCCACGATGACCAGATCGGCGCCGCGGCCCTCGGTGAGATTCCGTACCTCGGCGGCGACGTCCACGGTACGCGGGTTCCAGGCGAGCTCGGCGCCGCACCGCAGGGATAAATCGAGCCTGGAAGCGATGGTGTCGGTAGCGCCGATGCGGGCGCCGGTGCGCCCGACGAGCATGGTGAACATGAGACCGATGGGGCCCTGGCCCATAATTAGCACGAATTCGCCGGGATGCGGGTCGCACTGCACGACGGCCTTCAAACAGGTGTTGAGCGGCTCGACCAGGGTGGCGCGCTCAAAGGAAACGGCATCGGGGATCTTTTCGACGCCACGTTCGACAATCCAGTCCATCACGCGGACGTACTGCGCGAAGCCGCCGCCGGCGGGATCGAATCCGGCGGTGATGCCGACTTTCTTGTAGATAGGGCACTGCGCGTACACTTTCCGGCGGCAATAAAAGCACTCAAGGCACGGGATGTGGTGAAATGCCACAACCCGATCACCGGAGCGGAATTTAGTAACGCCGGAACCCACTGCGGCTACAACACCAGCAGTTTCGTGGCCAAAAATCCGGGGCGGTTTCAACAGGTTGTATTCAATCTTCTTGAGGTCTGTATTGCAGATTCCACAAGCTTCCACGCGCACGAGGATTTCGCCGGGGCCGATCTCGGGAGTGGGAACTTCTTCGACGCCGATAAGGCTGGAACCGCGATAGACCGCGGCGTGCATGGTGACGGGAATATCGATGCGCTCAGAATTTGCAATCGGCAAGAAAACTCCCCAGGGCGCGCGAGGCCAAAAGACAATGCCGTCGCAGCCGGACCAGCTCAGGCAGCCGGACGACTGGATTACGCAAAGCACTCGCTAGAATAGATATTGTATCGAAATGCCCGTCCGGACGCAGGGTCTTGTTGTAATCGTTTTGTAGTGTTTCGTCCGCCAGGTCGGTTACGCCGCGAATGCAATAGAAGGGCAAGCCGCGCTGGCGGGCGCGGGCGGCCACGCCGGCGGCCTCCATTTCCACGGCGCAGGCGCCGGTTTCGCGAAGAAGGCGCTTCTCTTCGGCAGTGCGCGCGACGTGGCCGATGGAGCGGACGGAACCGGCGCAAAAGGCGGAGGGGCTGGAAACCGGCAGGGCGGGATAATCGCCATCCGGCCCGGAGACGAAGGTCGCCACTACGACGGCGGCGACCGTTAGGGCGGGGTCCAGGGCGCCGCAGAATCCGGTGCTGACGACGGCGTCGGGATGGAAGCCATCGCAGGCGGCGTCGACGGCAGCGGCAGCGCGGGCGGCGCCGGCTCCGTTGGCTGCCAGCAGGACCACGTGGGCGGCGAGCCGGGCTTCGCGCGCCCAATCGACCTTCAGACGCGGGGAGCGGACGGCGGCGGCGAACGGCAGGACGCCGGAGTACTCCATTTTGGCGGCGGCTACGAAGAGGATGCGCATCAGGCTAAGACGGTGACGCGGAAGAAGGCAGGCGGGCCCACGAACGGCGTGGGCGCCCCGGCCCGCCCCACCCGGAGCCGCGGAACCACTCGACGGCGCGGGTGAGGGCGATGTCGGCTGGAGCCGGATGGAAGCCGAGTTCGAGGCGCGCCTTTTCGTGGGTGACCCACATTTTCTTTCGGCCCATGCGAACCGCTTCCAACGGGATGCGCGGCGGCTGGCCGGTGACGCCGGCCCAGGCCGTGCTGCACGCGCCCGCGCACCAGGCGACCGCGTAGGGGAGCCGCAGCATCGGCGGCTTGCGCCCGGCGATGCGCGCCAGTTTGCGGAGGATGTCAGCCAGCGTCAAGTTTTCCGATCCCAGAATATAACGCTCTCCGTCTCTGCCGCGCTGGCACGCCAGCAGGTGGCCTTGGGCGCAATCGCGGACATCGAGCACGTTGAGGCCGGTATCGATGAACGCCGGCATATTTCCGTTCAGGAAGTCGAGGACGATTTTGCCGGTGGGGGTGGGCTTGACGTCGTGGTCGCCGAGCGGAGCGGTGGGATTCACGATGACCACGGGCAGGCCGGCGCAGGCGAAATCGAGCGCGACGCGCTCCGCAAGGAATTTGGATCGCTTGTAATGGCCCACCATGTCATCGAGCGTCACCGGGGTTTCTTCGTCGCCGACACCGCCGTGCGGGAATCCGATGCATCCGACCGTACTGGTATAGACGACGCGCTCGGCGCCGGAGTTCTGCGCGGCCTGGAGCAAATTGCGCGTGCCTTCCACATTGGAGCTGTAAAGCTCTTCGGGGTGTTTGGCCCAAAGGCGGTAGTCGGCGGCCACGTGGAAGACCAGTCCGCAGCCGGCGGCGGCGCGTTCGAGCGAGGCGGGATCGCGAAGATCGCCGGTGACGGTTTCCAATGCGAGATCGGCGACGCGGCTGCCGGGACGGACGAGAGCGCGAACCGGATAGCCGCGGTCGATGAGGACGCGGGCGACGTGCCAGCCGAGGAAGCCGGAGGCGCCGGTAACCAGGACGGGCTTCATGGGATTTCCGCGGCCTTTTTTTGACGCGGAGACGCAGAGACGCGGAGAACGCCTATTATAGCTCCGCGTCTTCGCGTCTCCGCGTCAAGAAAACCGCCACGGGCTAGCGCAGGGTCCATGCGAGCATCTTCAGGTTGTCGGCCAGACCGGCGTTGATGCCGAGGGCGGCGGAGGGTTCGAAGCCGCAATGGACCATGCAATGCTCGCAGCGCGGGTCGTTGCCGGGGCCGTAACTTTCCCAGGGCGTCTGGGTCATCAGGCCCTCAAAGGTCTTGTAATGGCCGTCCGTGATGAGATAGCAGGGGCCCTTCCAGCCCTTGACGTTATAGGTGGGGTTGCCCCAGGCGGTGCAAGGGAAGTCGTGCTCGCCGCGGAGGAACTCGAGGTAGAGCGGAGTCTGCCTGACGGCGTACTTTTCGGCGACGCGGGCGAAGTCGCGGAACTTCAGGTGCACTTCGTCGCGCGTCATGAAAATCTCGCGGTCGTCCACGGAGGAATAGCCGTAGGCGGGGGCGATCTGGTGGCCGTCCACGTTGAACTGTTTGAGGTATTCGAACAGCTCTTCGACCTCGGCCATGTCGGTCTGTTTGTAGACGGTGGTATTGGTGCACACCTGGAAGCCGGCGGCCTTGGCGGCCCGGATGCCCTCGACGGCTTCCTCAAAAACGCCCTCGCGCTCGACGCACATGTCGTGGGTCTTCTGCATGCCATCGAGGTGGACGTTGAAGTAGAAGCGGCGGTCGGGCTGAAACTCGGCGAGACGCTTCTTGATGTACATGCCGTTGGTGCAGAGGTAAATGGTGCGGTTGCGCTCCAGAATGGCGGAGGCGAGCGCGCCGATCTGCGGATACATCATGGGTTCGCCGCCGCAGATGGAAACGACCGGCGCGCCGCATTCGTCGACCGCGGCCAGGCACTCTTCGAGCGGCACGCGCTCGGTGATGGTGGATTCGTATTCGCGTATGCGCCCGCAGCCGGTGCAGGTGAGGTTGCAGGCATGCAGGGGCTCGAGCATGAGCACGATGGGGAAACGCTTGGCGATCATGGGGTGGGGCAGGCGCTTCTCACCGTTTTTGGGCGGCAGGATGCGGAAGGGGTTCGTCCCGTCTGTCCCCGGTTTAGCGTTCTTCTGCCATTCGGGGCGAGGGCGCATCTTGTTGCGGAAGATATAGCCTGCCAGGCCGGCGGTCATCGCGAGGGGGAATTTCATAAGCTAGTCCGTTTCGTTCCGCGCCTTCACGAACGCGGCAAGCGCCAACAGCGGGAAGTAGTCCTTATATAGATGGTAATTCAAATAAAAGACTTTAGGGAAGCCGGTTCCGGTGGCCAGATGCTCCTCCCAGGTTCCTTCGGGACGTTGGGCATCGACTAGGTATTCGATGCCGTGGCGGACGCTGAGGCTTCCGGCATCGCCCCCGGCGATGAGGCCCAGGATGGCCCAGGCGGTCTGCGAGGGGGTGCTGGGAGCGGGGACAAAGGCGCCACGATCGTAGCTGGCGCAGCTCTCGCCCCAGCCGCCGTCGGCGTTCTGTATGGACCGGAGCCATTCGCCGGCGCGGAGGATGTGCGCCTCGCGGTCGCTCTCTCCCGCCGCGGCCAGTCCGCGCAGGGCAAAGCACGCGCCATAGATATAAGCCACGCCCCAACGTCCGTACCAGCTTCCGTCGGCTTCCTGGTTGCGGACCAGCCACTGGACGCCGCGGCGAACGGCCGGATGACGGGGTTCCACGCCGTGTGCGGCCAGCGCTTCGAGGACGCGGCCGGTGATATCGGCGCAGGTAGGATCGAGCATGGCGTTGTGATCGGCGAAGGGCACTTTGCTCAAGAACTGCCAATTGTTGTCGGCGTCGAAAGCGGCCCAGCCGCCATCGCGCGACTGCATGGCCAGCATCCAATCGAGGGCGCGTTGCGGCGCCGGGGACCCGGACTGGCTTAGGGCCAGCAAGACCATGGCGGTGTCGTCGATGTCAGGGTAGAACTCATTGACGTACTCGAAGGCCCAGCCGGAGGGCTCGGTACGGGGGCGGTTCACGGACCAATCGCCTTTGCGGCGGATTTCGCGGGCGAGCAGCCAATCGGCGGCGCGCCGGATGGCGGGATTGCCGGGAGCGGCTTGCTCGAGCGCGTAGGCGGCGATGGCGGTATCCCAAACGGGCGAGAAGCACGGCTGGAAGAAGAAGCGCCCGCCACGGTCCACCATCAGGCGGTTGAACTGGCGGAGGGCCTCGGCGCGCACGGGGTGGTCCTCGCGATACCCAAGCACGTCCAGCGCCATCACGGAATACATCATGGGTGGGTAGATCGCGCCTAATCCATCGGAATGGGCGAGGCGCTCGACGATCCACTGCTCGGCCTTTCCGGTGGCTTTTCGGCGGATGGCGGCGGAGCCGTGGCGCTCCCACCACTTGAGGGCGCCGTCGATGGCCAGGAAGAAATTGCGCCAGGTGAACCACGCGGCATCCTTACGGAACGCGGGACTCGCGCCGGGCAGCCAGAGCTCGTCGAGCGTGAAGCCTTGGGGCACGGGGCGGCTGGGATTGGCGGCATGCACGACGGAGAGCGGAAGCAGGATGGCGCGGGCCCAGGACGCGATTCGATAAGGGAGACCGAACGGCAGGAGGGCGGCTTCGGGCGGGATGTTCGGGCAATACCGTCTGGGGAACAGGCCGAAGAGGCTGAGGTTAATCTTGACGTAGCTATTGGCCGCCTGAACGCCGCCGAGTTCCAGGATGCGGTTTCGCAGACGCGCCATGGCAGGGTGATCCGCCGGCAGTCCGCCCAGCTTCAGCGCGGCATAGGCCTTGACGGAGGCGCTGACCTCGGATGGGCCGGCGGCGTAGATATTGAATCCGCCGTCGGGAAGCTGCCGGTCGAGAATGGAGCGCACCGCTTTGGCGATGAGCGGCGCGGTCTCCGGCTGCCACTGGCCGTTCTCCGGCGGGTAGAGCCAGAGTTGGAACAGGACGTAATCGGATTCGAGCGTGGCGTCGGCCGTCAGTTCGGCGCACCAGTGACCGTCTTCGGCCTGGAGGCCAGCCACGTAAGCGGAGGCGCGATCCCGGGCCCCTTCGGCAGCGCGCTTGAGGGTAGTGCCGGTTTGTGGCGGCGCGCTCATTGAATGGAAACGGTCAACTCGGCGGGGAGGGAAAAGCGCACGTCTTCCTCCACAAGTTCGATTTCCTCCATGCGGTGGAATCCGCGCTGGCGCAGGAACTCCACCAACTCTTGCACCAGGTGCTCGGGGGCGGAAGCGCCGGCCGTGACGGCGACGTTGCGGACGCCTTCGAGCCACGCGGTATTGACTTCCCGGCAATCGTTCGCGAGGTACGCGCGAACGCCGAGGTTGCCGGCCACTTCGACCAGGCGCTTGGAGTTGGAGCTGTTCTGAGAACCCACCACCAAGAGCAGGTCGCAGAAGGCCGAGATGGCTTTTACGGCCATTTGGCGATTCTGGGTGGCGTAGCAGATGTCTTGCGCGGGAGGACCTTGCAGGTGCGGGAAACGCTGCTTCAAGCGCTCCACGATGGCGCTGGTTTCGTCGAGGCTGAGGGTGGTCTGCGTCAGGTAGCGGACGCGCATGGGATCGGTGAGTTCGAGGGCGTCGGCATCCTCGACGGTTTCCACCAGATAGCTGCGCTCGGGGACTTCGCCGAGGGTGCCGATTACCTCATCGTGATCCTTGTGGCCGATGAGGACAATGCTGTAGCCGTCGCGGGCGAAGCGGACGGCCTCCAAGTGCACCTTGGTGACCAGCGGGCAGGTGGCGTCGATGATGTTCAAGCGGCGCTCGGCGGCCTGCTGCCGCACGGTGGGCGCCACGCCGTGGGCGCTGTAGATGACGCGGGAGCCGACGGGCGCCTCGACCAGCTCTTCCACGAATATGGCGCCGGCCGCGCGCAACTCATCCACCACGTGCTTGTTGTGAACGATTTCCTTGCGCACGTAGATAGGCGGCCCGTAGAGATCGAGCGCGATTTTGACCACGTCGATGGCGCGCACCACTCCGGCGCAAAAGCCCCGCGGCTTGAGCAGGAATATCTTCTTTTCGGTCCCAGTATTCGGAGAGAAAGGCTTTAGAGGCATACGAGTGCGGTTGAGTGTATTATAACGCGGCGGGCCTGGGGAACGCCGGCGCGCCCAAAGGGCCCCCGGCCGGCGTGGCAGGCTGGAAGCCCACTCAACTAAACTGGGACTATGCTCGAGTGGACCGATGCGCGGGTCGCGGTGGATCTGACCTTGCGCCTGGTGGCCGCGGAGGAGGGCTTACGCGCGATCCGGTTCGACGTGGCGGCGAAGCCTCCGGACGGCGCGAGGAACGACCATAATCCGCTGCTGGACGAGGCCGCGCGGCAACTGCGGGCGTACTTTGCGGGCACGGCGCGGGAGTTCGACCTGCCGCTCGACATGGTGGGCACGGCGTTTCAGAAACGGGTGTGGCGCGAACTCATGGCTATCCCCTACGGAGAAACGCGCGGCTATGGGCAGATGGCGGCGGCGATCAGTTCCCCGAAGGCGGTGCGGGCGGTAGGCGCGGCCAACGGGGCGAACCCCATCCCGATTGTGGTTCCGTGCCACCGGGTGATCGGAGCGGGGGGAAAGCTGGTGGGATACGGCGGCGGCCTGACGCTGAAGCGGAGGCTGCTGGAACTGGAGAATCCGTCGCTATTCGGCGGGCGGGAGTAACTCTAATGGTTTCCCGCCCTGCGGCCGATAAGCGAAAGAATGGGCGACGCGGAGCCGGAAAACGATACAATCGAGTTCAGAGGGAAGCTTGTCTTCGGGATGGCGCTGCCGGATAGGAGAAGATTGAGAAGAGCCATCGCCAACGGACGCGCGCCGCAAGAGGGCCTTTTCGGCAGGGGCGCCGGGAAGAGGGCGAAACGGGCGACGCCGACCCTCCCGGCCGAAGACAACACGTCAGAAGGGCTTCGAGCATTCCTCGCTGCCAACGCCCACTACCGCGAGACGGCTTGGCCGGAACCCTACCGACGGACCAAACACCAGATTCGCCTTGGAGACGCACGCGACTTGTCGTGGATACCGGATGCCTCGGTTCATCTGGTAGTAACGTCGCCGCCGTATTGGACGCTGAAGGAATACGCGCCGGGCAACAGCGATCAAATGGGCCACTTCGCGGACTACGAGGACTTTCTCTCTCAGTTGGACCGTGTTTGGCGTGAGTGCGCCCGCGTACTTGTGGGCGGCGGCCGAATCTGCTGCGTGGTGGGCGATGTCTGTATTCCGAGGAAGCGCGGCGGGCGGCACTATCTGGTACCGCTCCATTCGGACATTCAGGTGCGCGCCCGAAAGCTCGGGCTGGATTGCCTTCAGCCGATTTTCTGGCACAAGATCGCGAATGGCGCCATGGAGGCCGAAGGAAACGGCGCGGGCTTTTATGGGAAGCCTTATCAGCCAGGCGGCATCATCAAGAACGACATCGAGTACATTCTTTTCCTGCGCAAGGGCGGCGAGTACCGCACCACGCCGGCGATTCAGAAGGCGCTGTCGATGCTCACCAAGGCAGAGATGACGTGTTGGCAGAGGTCGATTTGGAGCGATCTTCCAGGCGCATCCACACGCGACGGGCACCCGGCGCCGTACCCGGTGGACCTTGCCGAGCGTCTCATCAAGTTGTTCTCGTTTGCGGGCGATACCGTCCTGGACCCGTTTGCGGGTACCGGATCGACCTCACAGGCTGCTATCATCTCAGGCAGAAATTCCATCGCCAATGAGATCGAGCCCGCTTATGTCGAGATCGCGCGGCGGCGGATTACCCAATCCGCGCGGCAACCTCGATGCGTTGGGGCGATAGAGGCCGAGGTTATCGTTGCTAGAGACGTCCACGCACCTCGAATACCGGCTGCCAGCGGAATTCCGGCGGCTCTTTGAAGGCAAGATCTACAAGCATCGCGATCCGAGCCAAGGCGACTTTGTTGCGATGCATCTCTTCGAAGACCTGGTTACGATAGAGCGCTCTTCGAAGCTCATTGAGGCGGCGATCCATCGGAAAGACCGCGTGTTGAACGTGCAGAACAAGCGGCGCGGCGTGGCGGCCCGGCGTGGCGATGGGACATTCGGCGAAATCATTCCGGGTGAGGCGCCCATGACCGATAGCGGTTACCTGGTTGCCCGAGGGCCGATCGCTACGGTTGAAATCGGCATTGAGGTGAAGATTTTGGCGAAGGCAATGATCAAGCAGATCGACCGCGTGATCAACGACCTTCGGAATCAAGCGGCCCAATTCAAACGCGGCGGTGGAAACCCGATCTGCGTCGCCTTGGTGGGCATCAATCGGGCTGAGAGCACGGTGGGATACGAAGGCGACCGCCCCTTTCCAACGACGGGCAAGCAGGGCTTCCTGCATCCGGTTCAAGAGGCGCCGGAAGCTGAACGCCGGTTGCGGGCCGACGCCGCGCCGGAGTTCGATGAATTCCTGGTACTGCGGTTCAGGGCCACCAATGCGCCGCCGTATCCGTTCGAGTGGGTCGACTACAACGAGACGCGGTTGGACTACGCGGCGGCGCTCGCTCGAATCAGCGCCAGATATCAACAGCGTTTCTGACGATGTCTATGGAACCGTTGCGGGCGGTGATCGTCGACGATGAGGAATTGGCGCGCGGGTATTTGCGGGAGTTGCTGCGCGAGCATACGGAAATCCGGATTGCGGCCGAGTGCGCCAACGGGTTCGAGGCGGTGAAAGCCATCGGCGAATCTCCTCCCGACCTTCTTTTCCTGGATGTGCAGATGCCCAAACTCGATGGCTTCGAAGTGCTGGAGCTGATCGATCCGGGGCCGGCGGTGATCTTCACGACGGCCTACGACCAGTACGCCATACGGGCCTTCGACGCGCACGCGGCCGATTACCTGTTGAAGCCTTTCGACGCCGAGCGATTCGAACGCGCGCTGGAGCGGGCCAAGACGCGCCTGGGGGAGCGGCGGCCGCCGGCGGATTTGGGCGCGGCGCGTCCCCCGGGGCAGCGGCCCGAGCGCATCGTGGTGAAGGACGGGACGCGGGTACACGTAATCCCCCTGGACAAGCTGGACTACGCGGAGGCGCAGGACGATTACGTGGCGCTGCACAGCGGCGGGAAGCAGTATCTGAAGCAGCAGCCGATCGCCAGCCTGGAGGCGACGCTCGACCCGGCGCGTTTCGTGCGCATCCACCGTTCCGCGATTGTGAACCTGGAACGGGTGGCGCGCATCGAGCCTTACGGGAAGGAAAGCCGCCTGGCGATTCTGACGGATGGGGCGCGGCTGCCGGTGAGCCGGGCGGGTTACGCGCGGCTGCTCGAAGCCATGGGCGATTCGCAGGGAAACCGCAACTCGACGCGGTAAACGGCGCCGATGGGACCGGCTGCGAACGCGGCGTCGTCTCCGTAGCGAACCTGCAGGCGGCGGCGGACGTGAGAGAGACCGATGCCCATCTTGCCCGGTGCGGAGGCTTCGGGATCGAAGGCATTTTCGAGGGTGATGGCGACGGCCGCGCCGCGCCGCCGGGCGGTGAGCCGGATGGACCCCCCCTCCACCAGCCCGGCGATGCCGTGCTTGACGGCGTTTTCCACGAGCGGCTGCAGCAGCAGGGCGGGAACGCCGCAGGCTTCGCACTCCGGCTCGATTTCCTCTTCCACGCGGAGACGCGCGCCGAAGCGCACGCGCTCCACTTCCAGGTAGCCGCGGGCCAGCGCGAGCTCTTCACTGAGCGGGATGCTGGCGCGGTCGCCGAGCCCCAGGCTGCTGCGCAGGAAGGCTGCCAGGCGCACGCACATCTCCCGGGCGCGGGCGCCGTCGGCGGTGGTCAAAGCCGAGATGGAATGCAGACTGTTGAACAGGAAGTGCGGGTTGATTTGCATGCGCAGGGCCTGCAACTCAGCCTCCCGCGCCAGAGTGCGCGCTTCCGCGGCGCGGCGTTCCGCCTGGCGGGAGGCCCCCACGGCCAACGCCGCGTAGTGCAGCCCGGCCGAGAGCAGGTAGAGCAGCACGCCGATGGCGAACCAGAAGGGGACATGCGTCCGCAGACCGCCAATGCCCCGGAACGGCGCCGTGTTATCCAGCGCCAGCGCGGTCTGCCGGGCGGTCCAGGCGAAGATCAGGCCGCCTGCCGCCGCGGCCCCGCCGAAGGTGACGATAAGGTTGGGCGCACTGGAGGAGCCGATCGGCAGGCTGCGGCAGACGTAGAACGGCGACAGGCAAATGAAAGCGAAAAGGGCACAGGCCGGCCCCAGCGCCGCCGCCGCCTGGAACCACGTCGCGCTGCTCGATTCCCTGGTCACGGCAACCAGCAGGGCGAAGATGGCGGTCCAGGAAAGCAGGTAGAGCAGCAGACGCCGGGGCGACGCCAGAATGGGATGCATGGATCAGTTCTTGACGACCACGCCGCCGAATACCGCGCCGCCCTTGAGGATGAGGCGCTTGGTTTCGGGCGTCATGGGCGGGTGGAGGGTCTCGTCGGAGTAGCCTCCGAAAATGCCCACTCCCTCGACCACGGCGCACCATTCCTCGGGGATTCTCATTTCCACGCCGCCGAAAACCGCGTCGATTTTGATTACCGCGGCATTGGTTTTCATGACGGCGCTGCGAAGGTCCAACTCGAAACCGCCGAACACCGCGGAGATGACGCCGCCGCGGAAATCGTCGCTAACGATCCTGCGTTTACCGCCGCTGAAGACGGCGGTAAGGTTGAGGTCGCCGGCGGACACGTTGGCGGACCGCCAGTCGTTGGCGGAGCGCCAGTCGAACCGGCCCAGATCCGGCAATGAGAGGCGTTGAAAGAGCAGGGCGGCGCCGATCCCGATCAGCAATAAGGGCCAGAGATTCCACACGGGGAACGGCAGAAGGCCGAAGTTGCTGGCCAGGAAGGCTGCGCCGAGGCCGAGCAGGATTGCGCCGCCGGTGTAATTGCCTCTGCGGGGGCCTTCCGCCAGCTTGAGCGCGCCGATGACGATCAGGATGACGGGCCAGAAATCGAACCAGTTCATCGAAGGGATCAGGTGGAGGTTGCCGAGCAGAAAGAGGGATCCCACCCCGATCAATACGATAGCGGGGATGAGGCGTCCGGAATCCCAGTTACGGTCCGTGCGAGTTTCATTCGGTTGCATGACCCAAGAGTACGGCGGAGGGACGGGGCGGCGCAGCGGTAATTCGGCGAACGGCGGCCGCCTGCCGGCGAATGCCCGCCTTCTCGCATGCTAGATTGAAGGTTATGGCTCTTGCCCTGCGCGGATTGGCGGTCCTCGCCTGCGCCGCGGCGCTTCACTCCCAGACGGGGAACCCGGCGCCCGCGCAACCGCCGGCCGGTCTCGAAACCGAGTGGGATATCAGCGTCGTCCTTGGTGAGATGGCGGCGCACGCCGGCCGTCTGTTAGCGGCGGTGGACCGGGCCGACGCCAAAGCTTGGGCCCAAAAGGGCGCGTCGGAAACCTACACGGAGCAGTTGGATTCCTGCAAGCGGCAGATCACCGCGTTCCAGGATGGCGCCAAGGCGCTGGCCTCCGACCCCGAGAGACTCGCGGCCGCGCTCGAGTTGCTGTTCCGGATCGAGGGCGTCGACACGATGCTTGGCTCGATCGAGGAGGGCATCCGCAAGTACCAGAGCCCTGAGGATGCCCAGGCGCTGGCGGCCCTCGCGGCGGAGAACGGGACCAACCTGGGGCGCTTCCAAAAGTACATTGTGGACCTGGCGGCCGACCGCGAAAAGCAGTTCGTAGTGATGGACCGCGAAGCGCAGCGCTGCCGCGGCGTCCTGGCCAATCAGCCTTCCGCGGGGCCATCCACTCCGGGGAGGAAGAAGTAGCCAGCCATGCCTTTCACATGCAGCATCTGCGGCGAGGGGTCCACGCGCATCTGCGTGTGGTGCACTAAGGACGCCTGCGAGAACCACCTTTGCGAAAAGTGCCAGCGGTGCAGCGACTGCTGCGAATGCGAAGTGCGGCTGTCCGAACCGGTCCACGAGCCTAGCCACCCGGTGGCGCGCGCCGCCGAACCGTCGCCGGTGGGAGACCCGCCGCCCGTTATAGAGCCACCGCCCGCGCCGGATCCCGGCCCGTCAACGCTATAGTCACGCGGTCCGCCGGGCCCGGGTGCGCGACTTGAAAGTGGCGATATTGCAGATTCCGAAGAAATGCGCGGAGATCTGTGCGT
>PLGA01000429.1 GCA_003139735.1 Bryobacterales bacterium
CAGGTGTCGGTCTGCCACGGGTTGGGGCTGATTCCGTCGGCCACGCCGCGCTCGTAATCGAGCGCGCAGGTGCCTTGTTCGCAATCCTCTTTGCGCTTGCTGGTGTAAACCGCCTCCACTTTGCCGCCATGCCGCGCCGCATTGGAATTGTACAGGTGCGCCACCAGGTTCAGGCCGTATTCCTCGAAAGGCAGCGCGCCATCGGTGTAGAGCAGGTCGGGTTGGTAGTTGTCCACCAGGTCTTTGATGCGTTTGAAGTAGTGCAGTTTCCAGGCGTCGGGCGCCTGGCGGTCGTTAACCTGTTGCCCATAGGGATAGTCCTTCGGCAGATCGTGATAGAGGTCGGCGTAGGCGGGATCGGCGCCATCGTATGGTACTCCAGCCAGCGGGCCGGTTTTATCGCTGGTGTGCGACGGCGAAAACCAGTGATAGCTGGGCGCCAGATGCTCGCTGACGGCGAACCGCAGCCCGGCTTTCTGCGCAGCCTTCTTCCAGAGCCCGACGATGTCCCTCTTTGGACCAATGGCGACGGCGTTCCAGCGCGGCTGGTGAACGGACTTCCAGAGGTCGAAGCCATCGTGATGCACGCCCATGCTGCAGAAGTACTTCGCCCCGGCCTTCTTGTAAAGCGCGACCAGATGCTCGGGATCGAACTTGTCGGCCTTCCAGGTGGGAATCACGTCCTTGAAGCCGAACTTGGTGGGATGCCCGTACGTCTTGACATGGTAATTGTACTGGCGCTGGCCCTGGATGTACATGTTGCGGGCGTACCAGTCGCCGTACTCGGGAGCGGATTGCGGCCCCCAGTGCGCCCAGATACCGAACTTCGCGTCGCGGTACCAGGCGGGAACCTGCCATTCCTTGAGCGATTCGCGAGTGCCCTTGAAGGGCCCGGGCGTGATATCCAATTGCGTATCAGCGGCCCGCGCGCGCCTGAGAATCGCGGGTGCACTCATGGCAGCCAGCGCCTGGCGTCTACTAAGGGTCATATTCGTCTCCTTTACCGTTTACTTCCTGGATTTTATATAGAATAGCAGTGTGCGGCAAATATTTGAAGGAGATTTAGAGTTGAGGCTTCTTCTATTCGCAATTGCCTTCCTGACGCTGGCTGCCGCTTCGTTCGGTCAACCGCCGGCCAACGCTCCCTACCTGAATCCGAATCTGCCACCCGAGCAGCGCGCGAAGGATCTCGTTTCGCGGATGACGCTGGAGGAGAAGGTCCTGCAGATGCAGAACAGCGCACCGGTGATTCCGCGTCTCGGCGTGGGCGTCTACAACTATTGGAACGAGGCCCTGCACGGCGTCGCTTCGGGACGCGCCCCGGTGTTTCCGGAACCTATCGGCATGGGCGCGAGCTTCGACCCGGATTTGGTGCATCGCGTGGCGGATGCGATTTCCACGGAGGCGCGCGCGAAGTATCACGAGGCGCAGCGCCACGCGCCGATCCCTGAAGTGCCGCCGGGCAACTCGCCCGGCCGCATCGCATGGCTGACGTACTGGTCGCCGAATATCAACATCTTCCGCGATCCACGCTGGGGACGCGGGCAGGAAACGTACGGCGAAGATCCTTACCTGACCAGCCGCATGGGCGTGGCGTTTGTGAAGGGAATGCAGGGCGACGATCCCCATTATCTGAAGGTGGTCGCCACGCCCAAGCACTACGCCGTCCATAGTGGTCCGGAACCGCTGCGGCACACTTTTGACGCCAAGCCTAGCGAGTACGATCTGGTGAACACCTACCTGCCTGCGTTCAAGGCCGCGGTGACGGAGGGCAAGGCGGATTCGGTGATGTGCGTCTACAACGCGGTGGATGGAGTGCCCGGTTGCGCCAGCACGGACCTGCTCGAAAAGCGCCTGCGAGAACAGTGGGGATTCCAAGGATTCGTGGTGAGCGATTGCGGCGCGATCGGCGATATCTTCCGGAGTCACAGATACTCGCCGACTCAGGGAGCGGCGTCGGTGGCCGCCGTCAAAGCCGGTACGGATCTCAGGAATTCCGACGTGGCGATGGTCTTCGTCGGCCTGAACGGGTCGCAGGAAGGCGAAGGTCATGACCGCAGCGCTGTTGACCTGCCTGAGCCGCAGGAGAGCCTGGTGAAGGCCATGATCGCTACCGGCGAGCCGCTATATCCGTTCGGCTATTCTGAAGGCGGGAGAGAGCCGCCAGGTAAGGTTCACGCTGGGATCCGAAGATGCTCCGAAAACGAAGGTCGATATCAGCCTCGGCGGCGGTCAGCCGCTGGCCGGCGTCCCGCACGTCGAAGGCGTGCTGTAACGATCACTCGCGCCGCGTCGAATCACGGACTATCAAAGTCGGGTGGAGGAGGATGGTCTTTGGCTTAGCGGACGGTTTCTTCGTTTCGATCATGCTGAGGGCCATTTCCGCCGCCTTCTCTCCTATGCCCGCGCTGTCTTGGTCGATGCTTGTCAGTGGCACGCGAAGGAATGCGGAATGGAGGATATTGCCGCACCCCACGATAGCGATGTCCTCGGGAACACGGAGGCCCCGCTCCAGAACGGCTCGCAATGCCCCGATTGCAATCGGATCGTTGTAGCAGAAGACGCCGTCCGGAAGCGGCTTCAACTTTAGCAGTCGCTGCATGGCGTCGCGGCCACCGTTGTCTCCGGCATCGTCGCTCGATCGCGACGAGACGATATAGGCTGGCGGCGCGGCGCGCCGGTTCCGGGAGAGAGCGCGCCGCCAACCCGCCATCCTGCCAAGCGCCGGACTGATTTCTGGCCCCCTAATGTGAGCGATCCGCCGGCAACCCATATCGATCAGGTGCTGCGTCGCCAGCTCGCCCACCTCCTCGTCCTGGACTCCGACGAAGGGCGCCGTCAGACCGTCAAAACGCCGGTCGATGAGAACGTATGGGACACCTTCTTCCCTGATGCGGCGAAAACTCTCCGCCGTCCGTTGCGTAGAAGCTATGATCAAGGCATCCACGCGGCGAGCCAGCAAGCGCTCGATCTCGTCCCGTTCGAGCGCCGGATCTTCCTCTGAAGACGAAATCAGGAGACCGTAGTCGCGCTCGCGCAAAACCCGGGCTAGCGCCTTCGCAACTTCGCTGAAGAAGGGATGAACCAGATCTGGAACAATCAGGCCGATGGCGTACGTCCGCCCCGTAACCAGCGTCCGAGCCGCCAGGTTCGGTTGGTAGTTCAGCTCCTTAATCCGCCGCAAGACGCGCCCGCGCGTCTTCGGACTGATATCGCTGTGGTTGCGAATGGCCTTCGAGACGGTAACAGTGGAGACGCCAAGATCACGCGCGATGTCCTTCATCCGGACGGCCATGAATCTAATTCTACTGCCTGTCCGAATCGATTCCGATCTTCCGGAGCGCATTCGGCCTCTCCCCGTAGGATCGGAAGGTATTACCGAGCTTCATCGTCTGCTCTTTGGCGACGGTCGCGGACTCCTCGCTGTAATCGGCGGTCCATTCGATGCGGGCGAGAAGCATCGCCGGCGCGGCGTTCTCGATGACCGGAGCGCCGTTGCCCATTCGGGCCGCGCCGCCGCTTCGCACCATGCCGAACGACTCCGCGGCGGCCTCTTCATCCCCCAGGGTGGACCGGGACTCCCAGCCCGGTCTTGGGCCGGGACCATGCGAGATTCAGCGGTGCGCGACCTCCTGATAATTGGTTCCGGATCGTGCCCGCCGCCGCGGCGCCTACTGGAAGATGTGCTGCGTGAAAAGGTACAGGTTGGCGGACCACTCCGGGTTGTCGTGGGCATGCCCGTCGACGTTCCAGATGTGCGGCACGCCATTCTCCTTGAGGTAATCGTGCACGCCGCGGCCGATGCGGATCAGGCCGTCCTGGTTGCCGGAAGAGAGCCAGATCAGCTTCAACTGCTTGGGAACCGACGGATCGGGCACGAGAACATTGGGCGGACTCTTCGTGTCCGGCGCGGACGAGAACCCGCCAACGTAGGCGAACACCTCGGGGTGCACCAGGCCGATGTTCAACGATTGGCCGCCGCCCATGGAGAGGCCGGCCAGGGCGCGATGGTCGCGGTCGGTATACACGGCGTAGTGCGAATCGATGTACGGGACGATGTCCTTCAACAGGTCATTCTCGAAAGGCGTTAACCAAGCATCCATACTCATGCCACGGCCCCCGCGTCCTCCCGGCGGCGCTCCGCGCGCCGCGGGCGCTGCTGGCGCGCCGCCTCGCGCAGCCGCGGGCACGCCGCCGCGCGCGCCCATGGCTTCTCCGGGGAACTCGCCGCCTGCGTCGGCGGTCACACTGGAATTGCCATTGGGGAAGACCGCCACCATCGGCGCGATCTTTCCGTCGGCGATCAAACTGTCGAGAATGATATCCGCGTGGCAGGCTCGAATCCATTCGAGATCGTTCCCTCCGATGCCGTGCAGCAGATAAATGACCGGGTACCGGCGAGCCGTGGAATAGCCGGGCGGCGTGTACACGCGCATCTGGCGGTGAGTGCCCAGCGACTTGGAATCGTACTGAACCACCGCGATCTCGCCATGGGGGATATTGTCGCGCCTGACATCGAATCCCGCGGGTGGTTCGGGGAACACTTGTTTATCGTCCGGGCCGAGCTCGATCGGTCCGCCGAATCCGCCTCGCCCGCCGCGTCCCGCTTGCGCCGGCGGCGCCTGCTGGCCGGCCGCCGGGACCTGAGCCAGACAGGCCACACCCGCCAAAAGGACCGATAACAACACGGCGCGTTTCATAAGCTGGGATCTCCGTGGATCGGAATTTCCGGGCGCTTCCCCAGACTGAACATAGTATATGTCACAATCGGCTTTTCCGGTCCGGCTGTCCGGCTGTCTGTCCGGCTGTCCGCTGTGCGGAAACCGCGCACCGCTCCGCGCGGAGCGCCGGCTAATCCAGTACGCACTCGACTTTCGCGCCTTCCTTGGTAAGGCTCACGCGCTCGGTCTTGGACTTGCCGCCGGCTTTCACTTCGATTTCATAATCGCCCAGGAATCCGCGCGTCGCGTAGGTCCCCTGCGCGCCGGTCTTCCCGTCGGCATTGGTCCACCATCGCTTGAATACCAGATCCTTGTAGACCTCGCCGTTCGGCTTCGGGGACCAGTCGCGACGCAGCATGGCGCCCCTCGGCCTCCAATGAGAACCCTCCCAGAAACCCCACATCACGAACGCCTTCACCGAAGGCTGGCTGAAGGCGGCGGTCATGAAGTCGCGGGTGTAATCGGCCTGTGTGGCTTCGTCGGCGGCGTCGATATCGAATTCGGTGATCTCCAGCTCTTTCCCAAACGCCGCGAAACGGTCGAACCGCTTCATCAACTCGTCCATCGGCGTGACCCGCGCCGGGAAGTGGCTTTGCAGCCCTATTCCATCAATCGGCGCTCCCTGGTCGATCAGGTACTGTATGGTTGCAGCGTAGTCGTCCTGGTGCGCCGCGTCCTCGCCCTCCAGAATGTTGAAGTCGTTGATGTACAGCTTCGCCGCGGGATCGCCGGCTCGGGCCGCTTTGAACCAGTCCACCATGGCCTGGCGGCCCAAAATGTCCATGAAGTCGTGATTCGTGAAGGTCTCGTTGATTACGTCCCAGTCCACCAAGCGTCCGCTCAACGCGGTGGTGGTCTCGGCGATGTGGTCGGTGATGACCTTGGCTAGCGCGGCGGGGTCGCCCCTGGCATCCTGGGCGGCTTTCACGTTCGTGTTGTTCCAGGAAGGCCAGACCAGGTTGTGGCCGCGAACTTGCACGCCATTCTGGCGCAGCCAGTCGATTACCGCCANNTGGAAAACGCGGCCCCGCTCACCGCCGTCCCGAACAGGAACGCGTGCTTTTTCATGCGAACCGCGACCTGCGCCCCGCGAACCGGCTTGCCGGCGTTATCCTTGACCAACACGGTGAGGTCACCCTTCCGGTTCTGCTCGATGCGAGCTTCCGCGGCCTTGCGCCAGGGGGCGCCGGGCTCGCTGCCGGCATATCCGAGCTTGGTGAACGGCAGGTCGGCCACCTTCTTGCTCGTCCCGTAATTCACCAGCGAGACGCCGCCGATTTCTACAGTCTGCTCGCGCAATCCAAGGGTGAAGTAAACTTCGGCCTCCCCCTTGTTGTAGGCTCGCG
>PLGA01000375.1 GCA_003139735.1 Bryobacterales bacterium
CGCTAATCCTCCACCCGGAAGTCCACCGTCCGGATCACGGAGTCGTTTCCGGGCGAATGCGAAGCCTTCACCTCAAGACGATAGGAACCCGGAGATAACGCGGCGATCGGGACACTGAGCAGAACCGGAACGACCGGATTGCCGGGCCGGATAAAGCTCGCCGCACTGACTACTCCGGCTTGCTTTTGTTCGCCCGTCCCCTGGTCCAGAATCCGCATTGCAAGACCGACGGTGGGAGGATTCGGCCCGGCGAGCGGCGGGTCGTAGATTTCCAGATACGCAAAGCAGGGCGCCGCGCGATGAAAGCGATTGTTGCCGGAGCCCGAGACCTCGACCGATTTCGCGACCAGCCGCTTACGGCCCTCGGTCAAAGACGGATCCAGATCCGAGGTCAGGTCCGAGACCTTTTGCGATTCGCTTGCGAGCGCGATGCCGCTCAGGGCGAGACGCTGCCCATCCCAGGGATCGACCGTCAGCGGGGCCTCCACTTTGCCGAAGGTCTGGTCTCCCGAACTGAACGCCACGCGGAGGTTGTACCGGCCGGACGGGAGGTCGAATTGATGCTCATAACGATAGGGCTGCTTGCGGAAAGCTTCGGCTTCCTGGGCGGTTTCGAAATCGAGCGGCACGGCTTCGCTGAATCTCCCGGCGACCTCGCCGTCGGGGCCGTTGGCCAAGGCCACCAGGTTCAGTTCCGCGTGCTGTTTGCCGTTCTGTTTCGTGAACTTGAGATTCGCGAGGTCCATCTCCATGGCCAGATTTACCACGGCGATGCCGGGCGAGCTATAGAAGTACGAGAGCGCCATGGNNGCGAGCAGGTCCGGCGCCTTCGCATTGCAGTACGCATCCCGCGCGCGCACATCGAGCCCGGCGCGAGTGGTTCGCACGCGCAGCGAATGGCAGCTTCCGTCGGGCGACTCGACCGGCTTGAAACTGAGCACATAGCGCTTCTCCTGGTCGTCGGCGATTTCGCTCAACTCGCGGACCAGTTTATGGTTGTCGATCCACCGGCCGCCGGTCTCCTCAGCCAGGGACTTCAAATCCGGGTTGGTGGCGTACACGGCGACGTTGGCCGCGTTGCAGGCGCGCACGGCCGCCGCCACCTGCAAGGCAGGCGGGATGTCCCCCGACGGCACAGAGGCGCTCAGGATGACGATGGACTTGCGGCCTCGGATGGACGCCATGGCGTCCGCGACGACTCCGATGGCGTCGAGGATGGGGAAGCCGTTGCGGAGGACCGCATCGCCGTACGCATTTGAGACCGCATCGCGATGCTGCTGGGAACCCATCGGATCGCGCGCTGGAAGCTGGCGCTGCTGCACGCCGGCGACCTGGGAAGTTGCGACCATGTCGCCCTCGGACGCGTTCGCCACGGGTGTTTGCGACCCCGATCTCAAACCTAAGTCCGAAGCAGGTCCGATTGAACCCCGCTCGGCGGCGGTTGCGGCGTCACCGGCAGCCCGCTGGACGCGGTCGGCCGTGGCCGTGAAGTTCTGAGCGATCGACAGGATTCCGTTGAAATTCACCACCGCCCGGTAGCGAGCGGGGCTGGCATAAGCGCCGGCAAAGGTGGCGACATCCTGGCGGGCGCTTTTCTCGGCCGCCAACCGGCTCCCGGCCGAAACTCCCGAACTGTCGAAAAGGAACGCCACGTACTGGGCCTCCGGTTGGTCCGGCGGGCCGGCCGCTTCGAGAGAGGAACTGGCAATCGGCCGCTCCTTGCCGTCCTCCCACAGGCGAAAGTCTCCGGCTGCGAGGTCGCTCACGATCTTGCCCTTCTTATCGCGCACGACGGCATCGACCAGGACCAGGCGGGTTTCCGTGCGGATCACCTGCTGGGCGAGCGCAACCAAACCGAGCGTTGCCATGCAAAGGGCAAGGGACAGTGGGGCAGGCCATCGTTNNGACGACAAAAAACGATCGTCTGCGCCACCTAAATCCCCGCCTGGGGGGGTCATGGGATCTCCACGGCGCCGCTGAGGGCGGTCAGTTCCTGGCCTTGGGAATCGCGCACAACCACCCGGACCAGATACTTGCCGGACTTTGCCTTGAGGCTGCTCTTCACCGAGATCCCGGAAGCCAAGCCCGTTGCAAGGGTCTCGTCCTTGAGGCGCATTTCCAGCACCTTTTGGACTCCGGACACGTAGTTGCCATTCTCATCGAACAGGCCGCAGACGACGGTCACATCGTTCCGGTTGCGTCCATCCTCCTGCTTGAAATTGAGCTTCCTGACATCCACTTTGGCCAGAACATTGACCGTGGCTTCATCGGGGCCGGTCTTGAAGAACTGGGTCTCCATGGTGGCGGGAATCTCGCGGATATCCTCGGCCGAAAAGAATGCCGTCTGGATTTCTTCTTTGGCCCGCTCGGCGGGATCGCGCGTGCGGTCGGGGGCGTAGTAGCCGGGGCGCGCCTCCACCGTCAGCCCTTTGGGATTCCGGAGGGTGACCTTGAGCGCATGGTAACGGCCGTCGGGTCTGAGGTCCTGGGGCGCGAAACCGAGCAAATAGATGCACTCCGGCTGGCCCGCCAGGAGTTCCAAGCCCTCGTCCAGGGCATTGCTGTTCTCGAAAAACTTGCCGCCTGTGCTCTCCGCGGTCTCGGCCATTACCGCGGTTGCAGCGGCGGCCTGGATGTTGGAGTACTTCACGTCCACCAGCATCTTCGAATTACTGAGGGCGCCGCGCTGGTCGGCCTCTCCTCCGGGAACCAGCGTCTGGAGGCCGCGTGCGCCCAGCGCGTTGACGACTACGTTGGCGCGAATCGCCTGCTCTATGAGGTCCATCTCCTCGGGGCGGCGGTCGTCCAGCACCAGAAAGCCGTCGGAGATCAGGACCAGGGACCGTTGGCCGGGCATGGTTGTGAGCTTTCGAACGACGGCTCCCAAAGCGTCCAGGGATTGGCGGATGTCGGCGTCGCCCTCCGTCACTACGTGTTGCGCGGCAGTCACGACGATGCGTTCGAGTTCATCGGGCGAAAATGACAGCGGGGTACAGGCCGCGACTTCGTCCTCCATGGCGCTGAGGATCTCCGAATCGCCACCGGCGCCGGGCGGCGGTGAATGGTTCACGATCTGGTCCGCTTCCCAGTAGTTCATGCGCGGGCATGAGGCCGCCAGCTTCACACCAGAGCGGATGGCCAGCAGGGCCCGTTCCAACTGGTCATGATCGTTCGTGAAATCAACCGCGTTCCGGCCCGACGTGGGGTAGATCGCAAGACGTTCGGACGACCCGGCCGCCGAGGCCAGGACTTTCTCCGCGGCCTGGCGCGCCTGGGCCAGATGGAGGGTCTCGATATGCAGATCGTCGAAGACCAAAGCGACGTAGCGCTGCGGCATCGCGGGCGGCGCAACCACGGGCGGAGCGCCGGCCGGGGCCGAAGCGGAAGGCTGGGTGACGCCGGTCTTCTCGACGGAGAACCGGGACACAATCTGCGGCTTGCCACTGTCGAAGAGCTGAAAGTCTTCCTTTTCAAGATTGTCTACGACGCGCCGCTTGGAGTCGCGCACTACAACCGGCACGGTCACGAGATTGACTCGCGATGCGAAGGTCACCGGCGCTTCGCGAGTGGTGACCTCGTTCGGCGGCTGCTGAGCGGGCTGCGCCTGGCTATGCAGAAACGCGAGCGGCGCCAGTAGCCCCGCGATCAGGGCGCATCGCAGCCGGTCAGGAAACACGCTGCGTACTCTCATCTGCCGACCTCCCGCAACTGAACACTTAGTATAAAGCCGCAGCCGGTTCACGCAGGCCAGACGGCCATGGCGAAGCAGGTTTGCGCTAAGAACCGTCAGAGATTCGCTTTCGGCTTGGAGTTTTCGGCCAAGCGCGCCTTGTCAGCCAGGCATAACGAGCAGATGCAGCCGTTGTAATGGTAGGCGTTGGATCCGAAGGGCGGGCCCCAGGGGTTGCGGGAGCCGACTTTGGCGGGTTCGGAGGTGTTTTCATCGGCGGCGGGGGTGGTTTCAGGGGTGGGTTCGGAGGGGGTAAGCGGCGTGGTTTGTGGGGGTTCGGGGGGATTTGGGTTCGTTTGGTCAATTTCAGTTTGGGGGGCGGTTTCCGGAAGAGCGCAGACCGGGAGGTCCGCGCCACCGAGGGCTTTAATTCGGTCGAAATCCGCGATGGCGCGGCGGTAGAGACGCTCGGATTGGGCGGAATAGCGCATNNAGGTGGATGACGTTGGATTTGCCGACGCTGCGGCGGAATCCTTCGGCCAGCAGGTAGTTTTTGACCTGCTCGCGGCCGGGTTCGCCGCCGCCGTACATGTCCGGGTCCATCTCCATGAGGGGACGCTCGCGGAG
>PLGA01000512.1 GCA_003139735.1 Bryobacterales bacterium
CCTGCACGTCGATGGGCATGCTGGTCGACATCCCATTCACGTAGACTTCGTTGGTGTCCAGGCCCTCCGGCTCGAGGAAAATCTGGTGGCGCGCTTTGTCCGGGAACTTGACGAACTTGTCCTCGATGGAGGGGCAATAGCGCGGCCCGATGCCTTCGATCTGCCCGCTGTAGAGCGGCGAGCGGGGAATCGCCTCACGCAAAATGCGCCCGGTTTCCGCGGTAGTGTAGCCAATGTGGCAGACGATTTGCGGTCTGTCGATGCGCTCGGTGAGAAACGAAAACGGCGTCGGATCGGCATCGCCGGGCTGAGGTTCGAATTGCGCCCAGTCGATGGTGCGGCCATCGAGCCTCGGCGGCGTGCCCGTCTTCAGCCGCGTCCAATTCAGGCCCAAAGTGCGCAACTGGTCGCCTAGCAGTTGCGAAGGCGCCTCGCCATTGCGTCCGCAGGTATAGCGCATTTCCCCGACGTGCGCCAGACCATTCAGAAACGTCCCCGTGGTGACCACCACCGCGCCGGCTTCGACCGTTCGGCCATCGCGCAACAAGACCCCAGTGACGCGCCGGTCCGCGATCACGAGCGCTGCGACTTCCGCCTGTTTGATCCGAAGGTTCGGCTCCTGCTCCAGTACCTCCCGCATACGGACGCGATAGACCCTCTTGTCCATTTGGGCCCGCGGCGACCAGACGGCCGGGCCACGGCTGGTATTGAGGAGCCGGAACTGGATGCCGACGGCGTCGGCCACTTCACCCATGGCCCCGCCCAGAGCGTCGATTTCGCGGACCAGGTGGCCTTTCGCGATGCCGCCGATCGCGGGGTTGCAGGACATCTGAGCGATGAGGTCCAGGTTCATCGCCACGATGGCGGTCCTTAAACCCATGCGTGCGCAAGCTCGGGCGGCTTCGCACCCGGCGTGACCGGCGCCGACGACCACGACGTCGCACTTCTCCTGCATTGATATCATTGTATCGAATGAAAATCTTGGTTCTTGGCGGAGGCGGGCGCGAGCACGCGCTGGCGTGGAAACTGGCCCAGTCTCCCGGTCATTCGATCTTCGCGGCGCCGGGCAATCCGGGCATTGCGAANNTATTGGGGCGGATCTCACGGTGGTCGGGCCGGAGGCTCCCTTGGTTGCGGGCGTCGTGGATGCATTTCGGGCACGCGGCCGGAAGATTGTCGGGCCTTGCCGCGCTGCGGCCCAACTCGAAGGCAGTAAGGTTTTCGCAAAGAACTTTTTTGTGAAGAGTAAAATACCCACGGCCGAGTACGTCATCGTGGAAGACGCGGCCGGCGCTCGCAACGCCGTGGACCGCTTCGGCTTCCCGGTGGTCCTCAAAGCCGATGGCTTGGCGGCCGGCAAGGGCGTGGTGATTGCGCACGACCGCGCCGAGGCGGAAGCCGCGCTGGCCACGCTCCAGGGAAGGCTGGTGGTCGAGGAATTTCTCACGGGTGAGGAGGTCAGTTTCATCGCGTTGTGCGACGGCCGCGACGTCCTGCCGCTCGATCCTACGCAAGACCACAAAGCCGTTTTCGACGGCGATGCCGGGCCGAACACCGGCGGCATGGGCGCCTATTGCGACTCCGCGATCCTCACCGCCGCCGAGAGCCGCGAGATATTGGAACGCGTGATCTATCCCACGGTCGAAGCTACCGGCTACACGGGCTTCCTTTACGCCGGCATGATGATGACTGCGGACGGCCCGAAGGTTCTTGAATTCAATGTCCGGTTGGGGGACCCCGAGACGCAGCCGCTCATGCACCGCATGGCCTCCGATTTCGTGCCCGCGCTGGTGGCGGCTGCCGAAGGCCGACTCGGTTCCGCCAAGCTAGAGTGGCGCGCCGGACCGAGCGTCTGCGTCGTGCTGGCCTCGGGCGGCTATCCCGGGACATACGAGTCGGGCCGGCCGATTACGGGCCTGGATTCCGCGGAGGCCCTCGGCGCAACGGTTTTTCACGCCGGAACCCGCCAGGGACCACGCGGCATCGAAACCGCCGGAGGTCGCGTGCTCGGCGTCACTGCCGGCGCCGATGACCTCGAAACCGCCATCGGCCGCGCTTACCGCGCCGCGCGCGAAATCCGCTTTGAGGGCATGCATTACCGCGGCGACATTGGCCGCAAGGGGCTCGAACGCTACAATAAGAAGAATGTGGGGACGTAGCTCAGATGGATNNTCGAATCCGCCCGTCCCTACCACGGCCCACACTGCCGGGTAGGCGCGCAGTACAATGCTCCCATGACCAGACGAGAACTTCTGGCGGCGGGGGCCGCTTGCGCACTGCCCTTGCGGGCGCGCACCCACTGGTATAAATCGCGCATCAGCGCTATCACCGATGAGATCGGGAACACCACGGAGGAATCCATTGCCTTCGCGCACCAGTACGCGCTGCAAAATGTCGAGATCCGCGACCGTCACACAGCCGAGAGCCGCAAGGAGTACTTCACCCTCAGCGAGGCCGAAATCAAGGCGGATGCCGTCCGTTTCAGGCAAGAGGGCCTGAAAGTCTCATTCGTCAACACCAGCCTGATGAAGTTCACTTGGCCGGGCATGGAGCCGCCCCGGCGGCGTCCGGAAGAACCGGCGGCGCGCGAAAAGCGCCTGGCCAGCGAGAAAGCCCAGTTCGACCGGCGCATGGAGGAC
>PLGA01000475.1 GCA_003139735.1 Bryobacterales bacterium
CAGTTAGCCCTTCTATAAGCAAGCTCTGTGGAGCGAGCCTCTGGCTTGCCATGCCGGCCTACGGCCGGCATGTGTCTTGTCTTGCCCCTAATTAAAATTCATCCCGCACATGCCGGGTGTCCCGCATGGCCCTCCGGTGCCCGGACATGTGGGGCCTTCGGCGGACTTGGCGGCTCCGTTGGCGTGGGCAGCGAAGGTGGAGTACTCCTGCTTGAGGCGCTTCTGGCCGCAGGAGGGGCATTCGATCCCGGGCGCGTCGGCGGCGCGGCGCACCAGCTTCTCAAACTTCGTTCCGCATTCTTCGCAAAGGTATTCGTAAATTGGCATGGCGGGTATCGTCTACTTTACCGCGGCGGCTTCGGCGCCGGACGGGCGCGCAGCCTCGCGCTGCACCAGGGTCTTTCGGGCGGTTTCCACCAGCGCGGCGGCCTGCGGCATGGCTTCGGCGGCGCGGTGGACCTCCGGGTCGGTCCTTTCGAACAGTTGGCCGGCCACGTCCACGTTGAAGGCGGTCGTGTACATCTCTTTCGCCAGGTTCCGCAAAATCCAATCGTGGTCGGTGGTGAACTGGGCTTCCGTGAACTTCACGCCCTGCTTCAACAGGAAGTCATGGAGGTCTTCGACGGTGTCCGCGTCCGGCATCCAGTCCTTAGGCAAGGCCGCGGTATGGGTGGCGAAGTACGACCGCGTGAAGTCGAACAGCCCGTCGCGGTGAAGGCTCACTTCGAGCGGGTCCATTTTGGGCGTGTCGTACTTCTGGTCGGGAGTGATGCCGCCGCCTCCGTAGACCGTCCGGCCGCTGTCGGTGGCCTTGACGTCTTCCGGATTTCGCGCTTGCGAGTCGCGGTTGTAGTAGTACTCGTAAAAGGGCTTGTTGGTGTAATCCCGCTGGATGAGCCGGCCGCTGGGAGTGTAGAAATGCGCCGTGGTCAGGGCCAAGCCGGTGTCTTCCTGGAGCGGGAAAACGGTCTGCACCAAACCCTTGCCGAAGGTGGTCTCACCCAGGATCCAGGCGCGGTCGTGGTCTTGCAGGGACCCGGAGACGATCTCAGCCGCGGAGGCCGAACCCCGGTTGACCAGGACGACGATGGGATAATTGCGGCCGTGGTTGCCGTTCCGCGCCACGTACGGACGGTCCTGAGAAGCGCGCCCGTGCTGGGAAACGATGAGCTGGTTCTTCTCGAGGAAATGGTCGGCCACGCCGACGCCCTCATTCAGCAGGCCGCCCGGGTTGTCGCGCAGATCGAGCACCAAGCCTCTGATATTGGCCTCGCCAAGGCGTTTGAGACCGTCGTCCAATTCCTTGCCGGCGCCCTCGCCGAACTGAACGATCTTGACGTAGGCGATTCCGGGCTCCAGCCAAAACGGGTCTTCCGTGCTCTTGCGGTTGATTTCATCGCGAACCAACGTGAAGGTCAGCGGTTCGGCCGCGCCCTGGCGCGAAACCGTGATGGTCACCGGGGTTCCACGCGGGCCCTTCAGCAGATCGGCCACTTCCGTGGTGGTCAGGTTGTTGGCGGGCTTGGCGTCCACGGTTTCGATGGTGTCGCCCGGCCTCACGCCCGCTTTGTAGGCGGGGGTGCCGGGGAACGGGGCCATAACCACGGTCTTGCCATTGCGCGCGCCGACCTGCATGCCGACCCCGTAATAGTGGCCCCTCTGGTCTTCGCGGAGAAGCTGGTAATCGCGCGGATCGAAGAAGTTGGAATGCGGGTCGAGGGTCCGCAACATGCCTGGGATGGCGCCTTTGTAGATGGATTCGTCGGCGCTGACGGGTGAAGCGAAATTGTCTTCCACCAAGGCATAAGCCCTGGTGAAACCGGCCACCGTCCGGCTCAAATCTTCGGACGTGGTGTCCGCCGCCTTAACCTTCGGACCAAAAATTCCCCCCGCCAGGGCGCCGCCAAGAACCAAGAGCGGCAAGATAAACAGGGATCGCTTCCTCTCCATCGACAACCATCCTTCTACCGACAGTATAACGTACCTGTTTTTATAGACGCGCCGCGAGCCGGGTTAGGTCCGAAAAATCACCGCAGAGACGGAGAGACGCAGAGAAGACCAAGACCGGGCGCAGAGCAAGCCGAGGGCGCGGAGTGGGATGCCACTCAGACTCGGCGTCTCCGCGTCTCGGCGGTATGGCCCGTCAGTCGACGGCCCTCACGCGGGGGGAGGCGCCTCGGGAGGCGGTTCGGGCGGCGGGGAAAGTTCTCTATGGATGGCGTCGAGGACGCCGTTCACGAACTGAACGGAGTCCTCGCCCGAGAACTTGCGCGCGAGTTCCAGAGCCTCGTCGATGGCGATGGCGGCGGGCGTGCCCGCGCCGGTCATCTCATAGACTGCCAGGCGGATAATGTTCCGGTCCACCGCGGGCATGCGCTCCAGGCGCCAATGCGCGGCGTGCCTGGTGATGCGCGCGTCCAAATCGGGGAGGTGGCTTACGGCGCCACGGACCAACTCGGCGGTGAAAGGGTCGCGCTCGGGGGGAACCTCGGGAAAGATGGCGTCGTAGTAGGAATCGATGGCTTCCTCTACAGTCTGCCCGCGGGCTTCCCATAGGAACAGGATCTGCAGAGCGCGCTGGCGGGACTTGTGGCGCGATGGCATCAGGCGGTCGGGCGGAGAGTCCGCAGCAGGTTAGCCATTTCGATCGCGGCCATGGCGGCGTCGAAGCCCTTGTTGCCGCCCTTGGCGCCGGCCCGGTCGATGGCCTGCTCCAATGTGTTGGTGGTCAGCACCCCGAACGCCACCGGGACGCCCGTCTCATAGGAGGCATGGGCCACGCCTTTGGCCACTTCGGCGGCCACGTAATCGAAATGAGGCGTGTCGCCACGGATGACGGCGCTCAGACAAATCACGGCGTCGTAGCGGCGGCCGCGCGCCAACTCGGCGGCTGCCAGCGGGATCTCCCAGGACCCGGGAACCTTGATGACGTCGATCAGGTCCGGGCCGGCGCCGGTGCGCATGAGGGCGTCCATGGCGCCCGCGAGCAGGCGCTCCGTAACAAAGCTATTGAAACGGCTGACAATTATGGCAAATCGCAAGCCGGCGGCCGTAAGCTGGCCTTCGAATACTTTCGGCATGTTCTACTTTCCCGCGAAGACCGGGCGTCTCTTTTCCAAAAACGCGCGCGTGCCTTCGCGACCATCGCCGGTGGCCGCGCAAAGCGCGAACGCAGCGGCCTCGAAACGCAAACCAGCCTCCAGGCCGGCCTCCAACCCCACATCCACGGCTTCCATAACCAAGCCCAACGCCAGGGGGGCATTAGCCAGCGCCTTGGCGAGCCAGGCGCGGCTATAGCTCAACAATTCCGCCTGCGGGACGACCGCTCCCACCAACCCGATCCGATGGGCCTCGGCGGCCGCAATGGGATCGCCCGAGAGCAATAACTCCAAAGCGCGCCCGCGTCCCACGAGGCGCGGCAGCCGCCCGGTCCCGCCAAAGCCGGGGATGATCCCCAGCTTCACTTCCGGCTGGCCGGCCCTGGCCTTCTCGCTGGCGATGCGCAGATCGCAGGCCATGGCCAGCTCGCACCCGCCGCCCAGGGCGAAGCCGTTCACCGCGGCGATCACCGGGTGCGGGAAGTCCTCGATCAGGCTGAACACCTGGTGGCCCCGCCGGGCGAAGGCCCGGGCTTCCCTCGGGGTGTTTTCGGCCATGGCCTTGATGTCGGCCCCGGCGACGAACGCCTTGCCGGCGCCGGTGAGGATGACTGCGCGCACGGACTTGTCATTGCCCAGGGCGGTGAAAGCCGCTTCCAGCCCCGCCAGGGTCTCGTCGTTGAGGGCGTTGAGCGCCTCCGGACGGTCGATGGTCACCATCGCCAACCCCGCTTCCACGTGCACTTTCACAATCTCAGCCATGATCATGACTCCCAAAGGAGGGCACCTAGCCCTCGTCGAATTGCGGTTCCCAGGGTTCCACCACGCACAGGGGGTCGCCGGCGGCCACCGCGCTCTCGATCCTGGCGGTCATGGAACCGACGATCCCTTCGATGGGCGACTTGATCTCGTTTTCCATCTTCATGGCTTCCAGAATGATCAGCACCTGGCCCGCCGCCACCCGGTCCCCGGGCTGGGCCAGCACCTGGCGCACGTNNAGCTGGCGCCCCGGGACAGCTTCATGGCCAGCTTCTTCTTCTTCTCTTCCACCATCTCCACCTCGAAGTGGTCCCCCTCGATGACCACTTCGAACAGGTCGGAGAGGTGCGGGGCGTCCACGTCCACCTCGAAGGAGCGGCCGTCGATGATGAGGGAAAGCAGGTTGGGCTGGGGCTCCAGGTAGTCCACGTGGTAGTCCTGGTCGCCCAGGCTCACCCGGAACAGCCCCGGAGCGGTCTCCAGGACCTTGACCCGGACGGTCTTGCCTTGGTGGGTGGCGATGTAGGCCATTGGATTCCCCCGGTCAAAGGCCAGACGGCCGCTGCACTCTGCCGCTGGACTTCCAGGGCGAGAGGTCCTCGCACTCGCATTCGCCGCCCATGATCCGCTGGGTCTTGTCCTTGTCCCGCAGGAAGGCCTTGATGGCGGCGGCCACCAGGGCGATGTCCTCGTGGGGCTTGATCCGGGCGGCGTCCTGGGGCTGGAACTGGGTGTCGATGAAGTTGGTGTCGATGTCGCCCTTGATGAATTTCTCGTTCTTCATGACCCGGGCGTGGAAGGAGATGGTGGTCTTGATGCCCTTCACCGAGTATTCGGACAGGGCCCGGCTCATGCGGGTGATGCAGCGCTCCCGGGTGCTGCCCCACACCACCAGCTTGGACAGCATGGGGTCGTAGTGGATGGGCACGTCCAGGCCCTCGTACATGCCCGACTCGTCCCGCACCCAGGGGCCGCCGGGGACGCGCAGGCCCAGGATCTTGCCGGGGGTGGGCAGGAACTTGTTGTCCGGGTCCTCGGCGTAGATGCGGCACTCCAGGGCGTGGCCGTGCAGGCGCACGTCCTCCTGGCGGAAGGCCAGGGGGTAGCCGGCGGCGCTGCGGATCATCTCCTTGCACAGGTCGATGCCGGTGATCATCTCGGTGATGGGGTGCTCCACCTGCAGCCGGGT
>PLGA01000070.1 GCA_003139735.1 Bryobacterales bacterium
GGCTGCACCGCCCCGACCTTCCCCACAACGGCGTGCTGCCCGACGCCGCGCCCTTTCATCTCGGCGAGGCACGTTGGCTGCGCAACCCCAAGATCGCCGAGGATTACGCGCGGTTCTGGGGAAGTGCCATGGCAAATCCGCGCGCCTATAGCTTTCCGTTTGCGTGGAGCGTGCAGTTGGTAACGGAAGCCACGGGCGACCTAAAGCTCGGCGCGGATCTGCTCCCCAATCTCATTGCCAATTACAAAGCGTGGGACGATCATCTCGATCCAGCCGTCGGCCTCTACTGGCAGATCGATACCCGCGACGCCATGGAGAAATCCATCGGCGGCGACGGCTATCGCACGCCGCTCAATAGCTATATGCTCGCCGACACGCGCGCCATTGCGGATTTCGCGCGCGGGTCACAACAATCGGAAGTCTCTGCCGAATACGACTCCAAGGCCGCCACACTCGAGCATCTGATCGAGACCAAACTCTGGAATCCGAAAGATCAGTTTTACGAGGACCTTTCCCCCGCGGCCGACTCCGGCATTCGCAAAGAGAAAAGATTCAAGGACCCCGGAACACAACTTCAGCTCGCCGGCGTGCGCGAACTCATCGGCTACATACCCTGGCAGTTCTATGCGCCCACCCCGAGCCACGCCATCGCGTGGAAGCAACTCTTCGATCCCAACGGTTTCGCCGGCAAATACGGACCCACCACCGCCGAGCGGCGCAGCCCGCGTTTCCGCTTCGCCTCGGACGATCAGTGCACATGGAACGGCCCCTCGTGGCCGTATGCCACCACGCAAACGCTACTGGCATTGGCCAACTTACTCGACGGTCCCGCGCAGCCGTTCATCGGCAAGCAGCAGTACTACGAATTATTCGCGAACTACGTTCTGTCCCAGCACATCAAACTGCCCAGCGGTCGCGTCATCGACTGGATCGACGAAGATCTCGACGCCGACACCAATGAGTGGATCGCGAAAGACATGCTCATCGCCAAGAATAAGCAGGTAGGCCGCGGAAACTACTACAATCATTCCGGATTCGCCGATCCGCTCATCACGGGGCTCATCGGCCTCCGTCCACGTACAGACGCGAAGCTCGAAATTCATCCGCTTTTGCCCGCCGGTACGTGGACGTATTTCGCCGTGGACGGTCTCCCCTATCACAGTCATCTGCTCGCAATTGTGTACGACGAAACCGGCAAGCAATATCGGCAAGGTCGCGGCCTCATGCTCTTTGTCGACGGCAAGAAGATCGCGAGCCGCGCCACGTTAGGCCCGCTCGAAGCCGAACTGCCGCATTGAAACGGGTGTTATGAGACAGAAGTTCGCATCATAATGAGCGGTCATCCCGAGCGAGGTTTGCCGCGTTCTGCGCGGCAAACGGAGTCGAAGGACCTGCATTTGTTCTTCAACGAATTCCGAACTTACCACGCCAGAGCGTGTTTCTGAAATTAGTTTTGTAACAAGGGCACGGCTTTAGCCGGGCCAAATGCTTCGCTTAAAAAGAATCAAAGGGGCTTCAGCGCCTGGGGAGTATTTGTTGTGCGTAAATTGGCATTTCTGATTCTGTCGACGACCGGTTTCACGCTCGCACCGCTGCTAGCCCAGCCCACGCCCCCCAACCCCATGGCGCAGATTCCCGCCGGCTCCTTCACCATGGGCGCCGACGATGCCGCACTTTCACCCGCCGTCGTCAACGGTTTCGGCGTTATGTCGAGCCGCCCTGTGCATGGCGACTTCGACGAGGTTCCGGCGCATCGCGTCACCATCGCGCATTCTTTCTCCGTCGCCACACATCTCGTCACCGTCAAGGAGTTCCAGCACTTCGATCCCTCCTACCAACCCGTCGCCGCGTATCCCGATTACGCCGCCGGCATCAGCTACAACCAGGCCGTCGCATTCTGCGCCTGGCTCGCAAAGAAAACCGGCAAACCGTATCGTCTTCCCACCGAAGCCGAGTGGGAGTACGTTGCACGCGCGGGCACGCAAACTCCATTCTTCACCGGCGACACGCCGCCCAAGCCCGGCCACGCCAACGCGTGGGGCGTAGTCATCGGCGAAGGCACGCCAGAGTGGGTTGCGGATTGGTATGGCCCCTATCCTTCCGCGGCGCAAATCGATCCCACGGGCCCGCTGCATGGATACTTTCGCGTCGTGCGCGGAGGCGGCCTCGACTTCCGTAAATCGAAACCCGGAGAGATGGTTCCCGCAACCGCGCCCTATTTCATGCGCTCCGCCAATCGCGCCAGCATGGCGCCAAGCTACGCTTCGAAGCAAGGCAGCATCGGATTCCGCGTGGTCCAGGCGCCGATTCCCACGCCGCACCCCTCGCCCGCCGCGCAGTTTTTCTTTTTCACCGATGTGAAGCAAACGCCGGTCGATGCCACCAAAGGTCCCGATCCCGCCAAGCCCTTCTATCACGTCCACGAACTGTTTCCGAATCTCAACGGAAAATCCATGCCGGAGATTGGTTGGCGCGCCGGCCTCGCGCCCGGTCTCGGCATCAA
>PLGA01000100.1 GCA_003139735.1 Bryobacterales bacterium
GCGGCGGAAATGTGGCCCGGAGCGCCGGTGATTCCCGAGATGGAAACCGGGGCCTCGGACAGCGTCCACACCATGGCCGCGGGCATCCCCAGTTACGGAATCGGCGGCTTGGGAATCGACCAGGACGACATCCGCGCGCACGGCAAGGACGAGCGCCTGCGAGTCGCCTCCTATTTTGAGGGTGTCGAGTTTTACTACCGCTTCCTGAAGGCCATGACCGGCAAGTAGGACGGTGGGGCAGACGATCGGTTTCTGTCGTCTGCCTTTCTTTGGGACTCTGCGCCCCGCTCAGCGCGGCGCCAGCGGGTCCGCCAGATGCCGCTCCGCGTAGTACCCCGGATGCACCCGTTCCACAATCTGCGCCACGGGCCGTTCCAGCACGCGGAAATAAGGCTGCGGGTTCAGGCCAATCCAAAAGGCCCACGCGATCAGCGGCGTGAATACCGCGATCTCGCGCCACGAGAGGTCCTTCAACGCCCGGTTCTTTTCCTTCACCTCGCCGAGCATGGTCCTTTGGAACAGCCACAGCAGGTAGGCCGCGCCCAGCGCGATTCCCACCGCGCCCCAGAAGGCCCACGTCAGCGACATCTGGTACGCGCCGCTCAAAATGGTAATCTCACCGATGAAGCCGTTCAACGGCGGCATCCCCATGGAACTGAGCGCCGCGATGCCGAACACCACCGTGAAGATCGGCATGATGCGCAGCAGCCCGCCGTATTCTGAAATCTCGCGCGTGTGCCGCCGCTCGTAGACCACGCCCACGATGAGGAAGAGCATGCCGGTCGAAATCCCATGGTTGATCTGCTGGATGATCGATCCCGAGATCCCCGCCGGATTGAGCGCAAAAATGCCCAGCGTGCAGAAGCCCAGGTGACTGACCGAGGAATACGCCACCAGCTTCTTCCAATCCTTCTGCATGAGCGAAGCCAGCGCTCCGTAGACGATGCCGATCATGGAAAGCACCGCCATCACGGTGACCACGCTGTGGCTCTTCGCCGCGTCCGGCAGCAGCGGCACGGAGAAACGCAGAAAGCCGTATGTCCCCATCTTCAACAGCACGCTCGCCAGGATCACCGACCCCGCCGTGGGCGCTTCCACGTGCGCGTCCGGCAGCCACGTGTGGAACGGCCACATCGGCACTTTCACCGCGAACCCCGCGAAGAACGCCCAGAAAACCCACCACTGAAGACTCGGCGAAAGCTGCAGCCGCATCAGGTCGGCGATGTCGAAGCTGAGTGTCTGAAACTGGGTGGAGTGCTGAAAGTACAGGACCAGAATCCCGAGGAACATCAGCACGCTTCCAGTGAGCGTGTAAATCACGAACTTGATGGCCGCATACCCGCGTCGCGGCCCGCCCCAGATCGCGATGATGAAGTACATCGGAATCAGCCCGATTTCCCAGAAGACGAAAAACAGCAGGAAATCGAGCGACACGAAGACGCCCAGCATGGCCACCTGCAGCAGCAGNNAGCGTGGTCAGCATCACCAGCAGCAGCCCAAGCCCGTCGATGCCGATGTGGTAGCTGGCGCCGATCGAGGGGATCCACGGCGCCTTTTCGACGAATTGAAAATCCTTCGAGGCGTCGAAATTGAACACCAGCGGCAGGGAAACCAGGAAGCCCGTGAAGGACGCAATGTTGGCCCACAGTTTGACGGCCCGCGGGTTCGATGAAGGAATGAAAAGCAGCGCCAGAAGGCCAACCAGCGGCGTGAACAGAACAATCGAGAGGATATGGTCCATACGGCTTGGCTTCGGATTAGCCCCTCATCTTAACATCGTTGCGAAGAGGGACCGCAATGAGGTGAAATCGACCGCGAACCGGTACGGAGGGCCGGTCAGCGGCTGGGTTGAGGAGTACCGCGATTCGCGCCCAATTCTCTCCCGCGCTTCAGCAGAAACTGGTAGAGGGCTTCTCCAGGGTCGTCCATCCGCCGGACGTCGAGGCTCTCCAATTCACCGATTTCGGGGCCGATCTGCGATGGAAGCGTGTCGTCTACCTGAAACGGCAGGATGCGCCGATGGAATCGCGGATCCCGGATGGCCGCGCGGCATTCGGCCTTTACCCAGTCGCTTTTCGCGGAGTTCTGGCTGACGGCCACCAGCACCCAATCGCACTTCAGCAGGCCCGCCTCAATGGCCTGGACGTATTTCTCGCCGGGCGGGATATCGGCCGGCGAGTACCAGGTTTCGATGCCGCGTTCGATCAGCGGCTGCCGGATGCGCCGTTCCACAAAATCCACATCCTGGCTATTATGGCTCACGAAGATGCGCATCGGCCGGTCCGGTTTCAGACACTTCAAGTGATAGTGGTTGTAGTCGATCACCACGCTCTGCCCGGACTTTCCCAACCGGAAAGGCGTCGGCCCCTCATACTCCTGCACAATGTCGCGAACGGCCACCCACGTGTCGTTGTCCACCAGCACGCGCCGTCCGTCGCGGGCCGCCGATTCGAACGCCGACGCCAGATTGACCGTGACGCCAATGGCCGTGAAGTCCCGGACCGCCGCGCTGCCGAAACTGCCCAATGCCACAGGCCCGGTGGCGATGCCGATGCCGAGATTGAGGAAGCCCACGTCCACGCTGCTGTCTTCGTTCCAAAGCCGCCGCAGGCTGTCGAAGCGCTCCAGCATGTCGAACGCGCACCGAACCGCCTGAATAGGCCCCGCGCCGCTCATGAATAACGCAAACACCGAGTCGCCCACAAACTTGTTGACGATTCCCCCGCGGCTCAGGACCCGGTCGGCCAGCATCGTAAACAGATCGTTCATGATCTTCTGCGTGCGCTTCGGGTCGGCCTGCGATTGGCACAGTTGCGTGAACCCGCGCATATCGGCGAACAGTAAAGTCAGGGTTTCGCTTTGCGCGGGCCGGTCCAGGCGCTCCTCCAGATCCTGCGCGCCGGCTTGGGCATACAGCCCCATATGAGCCTTCATCTTCGCCAGTCTCAACGCATTAGTGATGGCGGTGGCGGCCAGGCCGGCAAGGTGGGAAAGCACCACCAGATCGCGCGTAGTGTAGTCCGCGAACCCGCCGTTCGGCGACTGCTTGTTCAGAACCTGCAGCACGCCGATGCTCTTTCCGGAAAAGAGCAAGGGAACCGAGACGATGGAGTTGGACCGCTTTCCGGTCTGCTCGTCGACCCCCTTAAAGTGTCCCGCATCGTCGGCCACGTCCAGCGAGCAATCGATCTGGCCGCTGCGAAACGCCTGGCCGGCCTTGCTGCTTTCGCTGGAAATGGGGATCCGCTGGCTCGAGCGCGCGCCCCATTTTTCGAGCAGCTCGCCGGCCTTGGTCCCGCGCGCCGCCGCGAAGTAGAGGCCGGATCTTTCGGCGTCGTGCAGCAGTACGGCGCCGTCGGGCGAGTTGGTCATGCCGCAGGCCTTCTCCAGAATCGCGCCCACGAGCTGCTCCGGATCGGCCTGACTGGCCAGATCGCCGGCAGTCTCCAGCAGGGAAATCAACTCTTCCTTGGATAATTCGTCGGAGCCCCTCATGTTCTGTGAGGGTACACTACCTTAACCCCGGCCCGCAAACGGCATCTTGGTGGCCATCACGGTCATGAACGCCACATTGGCGTCCAGCGGAAGGCTCGCCATGTAGAGCACCGCGTCGGCCACATGGCGAACGTCCATGCGCGGCTCGGCCGCCAGCGACCCGTCGGCCTGCGGAACTCCGCCCGCCATGCGCTCGGTCATGGCGGTGGCCGCGTTGCCGATATCGATCTGGCCGCACGCGATATCGTACTTCCGGCCGTCGAGCGAAATGCACTTGGTCAACCCGGTGATGGCGTGCTTGGTGGCCGTGTAGGGCGCCGAGCGGGGCCTCGGCGTGTGGGCGGAGATAGACCCGTTGTTGATGATGCGCCCCCCGCGCGGATCTTGGGTCTTCATCATCCGGATGGCCTCTTGCGCGCAAAGGAACGCCCCGGTCAGATTCACGTCCACCACCGCCATCCACTGTTCGTAGCTGAGGTCTTCCATGGGGATGGCGGGCGCGCCCGTCCCCGCATTATTAAACAGCAGATCGAGGCGCCCGAACTCCTCCTTGATCCTGGCGAAGAGCGCCCGCACGGAGCCGGGATCGCCGACATCGGCGCCAACGGGAAGCATCCTAGTGGGGCGGGCCTCCTGGCCTGCCTGTCCTGCCTTGCCTGCCTGTCCGCCCAACTTGGCGGTCTCTTCCAATGCGGCCAGGCCGCGGCCCGCCAAAGCCACCGAATATCCCGCCGATCGCAAAGCCAGGCTGACCGCGCGCCCAATGCCGCTGCCGGCGCCGGTCACGAGCGCGTACCCACGGTGATCCGCCATTGTCGCTAGGCCGCCTCCCGGATCTCCACGGAGATCTGTTTGCCGAGCGCCCGGAAGGCGGCTTCGAGTTGATCGAGCCGGGAGGCGTGGCGTAGATCCAGGAGGCGGTCGATTTGGGGCAAATGACAGTTGAGCCGGCGCGCCATTTCGGCTTTCCCCACCTTGGCGGCCAGCATCGCGGTATAAAGCGCCAATTTGGCTTCCGTGAGCGCGGGCAGCGTGGCGAAAGGCGGTTTGGCGCCGGCGCGCGGCATTGGGATCGCGCGACGATCCGCCATATAGCCGATGAAAACGGTCTCGAGAGCACCGGGAGCGCGTAGAATCGCTTCTTCCCGGTCCTCGCCAAAGGTGACGGCCTCCGGGACGTCCGGGACCTCGGCCAGGATCGTGCCGTTGGTGTCCTTGGAAAGTTTGATGTGATAACGCAGCATGACCAACCACCCTTTCCTTCTACCTCAGCCCTAAGGCCTTCTTGATGTGGCGCTCCAGGCCTTTGCCGATTTCCTTGCCCGCTCCATGCATGGGCAACGAGGTGACGCGAGCGCCCAGACGCACCGTCAGATGGCCACCCTTGCCCGGCTCAAACGAGCAGCCCCTCTTTTCCAGCCACCGTCTGAATTCCGCGCTGGTCACGGTTTGAGGATACAACACATCGGTTGCAGGGTCAACATATCTGTTGCATATAGGACACCGTGGCGCATGCCGCCGGCCCCCCGTCCGGAGCGCGACTCTACCCCGCGTGCGCCATCACTATTCCTTGACCTTTGCCGGAGACGAAAAAAACCGGTAGCCCACTCCGCGCACCGTGAGCAGGTGGCGGGGCTTGGTGGGATCGTCTTCGATATAACGGCGCAGGCGGACGATAAAGTTGTCGATGGCGCGGGTGTCGGTGTCTTCGTGCAGGCCCCACACGTCTTCGAGCAGCGCCTTGCGGGATACCGGTTTGCCCTCGTGCTGCACCAGATAGGACAGCACGTTGGCCTCCATCAGCGTCAGCCGGAACACCTGGTCTCGAACGCGCAGTTCCAGGGCGTCGAAGTGCAGCGACTTGTCGCCGAACGTGAAAACGTCCTTCGGTCCGGGCTTCTCCGAAATGTTGCGCATGCGCCCTTCCAGCCACTCGCGGCGGCGCAGCAGGCCGCCAATGCGGGCGATCAGAATCGATAGCTCGAAGGGCTTGGTCAGGTAATCGTCGGCGCCCGCGGCAAAGCCTTGGAGCACGTCGTTCGGATGGCCGCGCGCAGTCAGCATCAGGGTGGGCAGGAACTGGCCGGCCTGGCGCAGTTCGGAAATGACGGTGAAGCCGTCCTTGCCGGGCAGCATCACGTCGAGCACCATCGCATCGAACGAGGGCGATGCCGACGTAACCGCTTCGATGGCGGCTTCGCCCGTCTCCGCCACCTGCACTGCGTATCCGTCGGCCTCCAGGTTGAAGCGCAGCCCTTCGGCGAGATGACGTTCATCTTCCACCACCAGAATGCGGCTCATAGGCGAATGGGGAGTTGCATTACGAAGGTGCTTCCACGCCCGGGCCCTTCGCTTTCGGCCCAGGCCCGTCCGCCATGATGCTTGGCGACCGAACGCACGATGTAGAGGCCCAATCCGGTTCCCTTGATCCGCGAGGCAAGCGGCCCCGGGATGCGGTAAAAACGCTTGAAGACCTGCTTCAGCTCGGCCTTGGGAATGCCGGGGCCGGTGTCTCTCACCCGTACCGACACAAACTTGCCATCGATTACGGCGGTCTCCACGGTAACGGCGACGCGGCCACCGGAATACTTGATGGCGTTATCGATCAGGTTCGAAACCGCCGACCTCACTTCTTCCGGGTCGCCCAGCGTGGCGACGGCGTCGCCCGGATGGTATTGCAGCGCTTCCGGCGCCGCCTTATGCAGGATTCGCGCGCGATCCACGCAGGTTTCGACCAGCGCATTCACGTCGATGCGGGTGAGATTGGCTCTCCGGCCCGACGCTCCCAAACGCCCCGTGTGAAGGACCTGCTCGATAGTGGACAGCAAACGGTCGCTATCCTCCAGCATGATCCGATAGAACTCCCGGCGCTTGGCTTCCTCCACCGGGCGCGTCTGCAGCGTCTCCAGGTAGAGGCGTATGGAGGCGACCGGGGTTTTCAGCTCGTGCGTGACCGCGTTGATGAAGGCATCGTGCTGTTCATTGCGGCGGATCTCGCGCACCAGGAAGATCGTGTTCAGCACCACGCCCGCGATCGCCACCGCCAGCAGCAGGACTCCGAGAAGCAACAGAACCCCATGGCGCCAGTCGAGCAGGACCCAACCGATATAAAGCAGCAGGATGACGGAGATCAGCCCCGCCCCGAGCGCGATAAAAAGCGCGATGGATTTTCGCCGTCCGGCGAGTACCATGCTTTCAGCTTAACTCGCAGGGGCGAGGCATGCCTTGCCCTTAGAGCTTCTAGACTTGCAAAGCCCAACGGGCGAAAAATCCTAGCCCATGGCGTGAGCCGTGGGAGGACAGCGAAATCGATCAAGCCCCCGATAGGGGGCGAAAGAACGTTCCCTTGGCCCCAAGCTCCGCAGGAGCGAAAGAACGTAGCCCATGGCGTGAGCCGTGGGAGGACAGCGAAATCACGTCAGGCGGGTGTACGCCGGAAAAGTGAAGTCCAGGGCCGCCTTAGCCCCAAGCTCCGCAGGAGCGAAAGAACGTAGCCCACGGCGTGAGCCGTGGGAGGACAGCGAAATCGATCAAGCCCCCGATAGGGGGCGAAAGAACGTTGTTCGCCGGCAAACGCGGTGAAGGAGAGCAGTTTGTATTATCAGCGGAGGACGTGAATGCGTTCAAGCGCTGGAAGCGGACCGTTCAGCGGCCCCGCTCGATGCTAAAGATTGACAATCTTGGCTATTCCGGCTAGGGTGTAAACAAGGAGTACTTCCATGAACGTTTCTCTCACTCCCGAGCTCGAAAGGTTCGTCAGCGGCAAGGTGGAGTCGGGCCGCTACAACTCGGCGAGTGAAGTCGTCCGAGAAGCTCTCAGGCTCTTGGAAGAACACGATTCGGCGCGCGCCGCCCAACTGGCGGAATTCAATGGGGAACTGGGCCGCCGCCTCGCCGCTCTCGACCGCGGCGAAATCGTCGACCCGGCTGAGGCGCGAGCCCGGTTGCGGCGCAAATCCGACCAGCGGCGGAAGCGTAGCGCGTGAGCGAATACATTCTCGCCAAGGATGCGGAACTCGATCTCGGCGACATTTGGGAATATATCGCGGCGGACAGCATTGACGCGGCCGACCGGTGGATCGCAAGCTTGTTCGATGCGTTTGAAAGCCTCGGACAAACGCCCGGAATGGGGCACAAGCGCGAGGACCTCACCCCATATTCGGTTCTGTTCTGGCCGGTTGGCGCGTACCTGATCATTTACCGCGCCGTCCGCCGTCCCATCGAGATCGTGGCCGTGACGCAAGGTTCCCGCGATATCCCGGCATTTCTGCGGCGCCGAATGGGCAATTAGCCCCAGACGATTTTGTCCCCCCTCACTCCTCGTCCTGTTGCGCCGATAACCGCGTGACCACTGACAAATCCTCCAAAGTTGTTACGTCGCCCGTGACGCCGTGCGCGGTCACGATTTCCCGCAGCAGCCGGCGCATGATCTT
>PLGA01000108.1 GCA_003139735.1 Bryobacterales bacterium
GTCACCATGCAAATCGCCAGAAACGCGACCACGTTAAACGACCCGGTGACGTGCGGCAGTTTGGTCAAGTCGATTCCCTTGGCGGCCGCTTCGCCCATGAGGGTGCTTGTAACGCGCCAGAGGCCCTGGTACTGCACCAGGTCGGTTCCGGGAGTCGCCATGAACCGCGGCGGAAGATAGATGCCCAAACGCNNAGGTCCCAGCCGATGATCCACGCGAAGATCTCGCCCAGCGTAGCATAGCCGTAGGTGTAAGCCGAACCGGCGATGGGAATGAGCGACGCGAATTCCGCGTAGCACAACCCCGCGAACACGCACCCGACCCCAGCCAGGATGAAGGAGAGCACAATCGCCGGGCCGGCATACTGCGCCGCGGCCGAGCCGGTCAGCACGAAAATGCCCGCTCCGATGATGGCCCCGATGCCCAGCGTGGTGAGGTTCAAGGCGCTGAGCGCGCGTCTGAGGGTATGTTCGCCCTCCTGGTGAGCCTCCTCCATTAGCATGTTCAGGGGCTTGCGGATCAGTATGCTAGACATAGTTGGGGCAAAGATGGGAGTATAGCATTGCACGCGCCGCGGGGTGGGGCGGCGTTACATTGGTGTGATAGGAGCGATTCTTGAGAAACGTACTTCTTGCCTTATCGTTCAGCGTCGCGCTGGCTGCCCAGGCGCCTTCCGCGGGCTCCGGCATCGTAAAGAATCTCGACCCATCCGTCAGCCCCTGCGTGGACTTCTACCAGTACGCCTGTGGCGGCTGGATGAAGAGCAACCCCATCCCCGCCGATCAATCGCGATGGGGCACGTTCGAGGAACTGGCCGAGCGCAACCGCGAAATCCTCCACCAGATTCTGGAAGATGCGGCCAGGCCGGCGGCCAATCGCGACGCAGTCACGCAGAAAATCGGGGATTATTACGCCGCCTGCATGGATGAAAAGGCCATCGACGCCAAGGGGATCGCTCCGCTCCAGCCGGAGCTTGACCGCATCCGCAATCTGAAGGACAAGTCGGAGCTTGCCGAAGAAATCGCGCACCTGCACCGCAACGGCGTCGCGGCGCTTTTCGAGTTCAGCTCGGGGCAGGATTTCAAGGACTCGGACTCGGTGATCGCTCAGGCGGACCAGGGCGGGCTTGGCCTGCCCGACCGCGATTACTACCTGAAGACGGACGCGAAATCCGTCGAGCTGCGGCAGAAGTATGTGGCGCACGTCGAGCGCATCTTCGAGCTGGCCGGCGAGAAGCCCGACAAGGCCGCGGCCGATGCCGCCACCGTCATGCGCATCGAAACCGACTTGGCCAAGGGTTCGCTGGACTTGGTTTCCAGGCGCGATCCCGAGAAGGTCTACCACAAGCTCACCCGTCCGGAACTGCAGGCGCTCGACCCGGATTTCCGATGGGACCGTTACCTTACCGGCAGCGGCGCGCCGGCATTCCAAAGCGTCAACGTGGCGTCGCCGGATTACTTCAAGGCGGTGAACGCGGCGATCGCGAGGGCATCGCTTGAGGATTGGAAGACCTACCTGACATGGCATCTGGTGCACTCCGAGATTCCATTTCTGCCCACCAGGTTCGTCGATGAGAATTTCGGCTTCTACGGCCAGACCCTGACCGGCGCCAAGGAATTGCGCCCGCGCTGGAAGCGCTGCGTGGATTACACCGATAACCAGTTGGGTGAGGCGCTCGGCCGCAAGTTCGTGGAGCGCACCTTCGGCGCCGAGGGCAAGCAACGCACCTTAAACATGGTGGACGCGCTCGAAAAAGCCCTCGGCCAGGATCTGCAGGCGGTTTCGTGGATGACGCCCGCCACCAGGCAGAAGGCCCTCGACAAGTTGAAAGCCATCACCAACAAGATCGGCTATCCGGAAAAATGGCGCGACTATTCGAGCGTCGCCATTCGCCGCGACGACGCGACCGGCAACGGATTTCGGGCGGACCAGTTCGAATTTCAGCGCCAGTTGAATAAGATCGGCAAGCCCGTGGACCGCCTGGAATGGGGGATGACGCCTCCCACCGTGAACGCCTACTACGACCCGGAGATGAACAACATCAATTTCCCGGCGGGCATCCTGCAGCCGCCCTTCTACGACAACAAGATGGACGATGGCGTGAATTTCGGCGGCATCGGGATGGTGATCGGACATGAGCTGACGCACGGCTTCGACGACGAGGGCCGCCAGTTCGACGCCCACGGCAATCTGCGGGACTGGTGGACGCCCGCCGACGCCAAGGAATTCGAAAGCCGCACGGCGTGCGTGGTGAAAGAGTACTCGAGCTTCTCGGTGGCTCCCGGCGCGAACGTCAACGGCGAACTGACGCTGGGCGAGAACACCGCCGACAACGGCGGCCTGCGGCTCGCGCTGATGGCCCTGGTGAACACCATCGGCGCGGATGGGAAGAGCATCGACGGCTTCACCCCCGAGCAGCGCCTGTTCCTGTCATTCGGCCAGATCTGGTGCGAGAATGCGCGTGAAGAAGCCGATCGGCTGCAGGTTCAGACCAACCCTCACTCCCCGCCCAGGTTTCGGGTGAACGGCGTGGTGGAGAACATGCCGGAGTTCCAAAAGGCATTCTCCTGCCATGCCGGGCAGCCGATGGTCAGCGCCAACGCCTGCCGGGTGTGGTAGCGCTGCGATACCATAGGACCATGCGCCACCTCATGCTCACGCTTGCCATCGCGCTCGGATGCGCGCCTCTTTCCGCCGCCGATACCAAAGTTACTGAACGGCTCGGGGACGCGGCGGATTTCTTTTCGGAGGTGATGTCGGCCCCGGACAAGGCCGTACCTCAAGACCTTCTGAATAAAGCCCCGTGCGTCATCCTGATACCCGGCTTGAAGAAGGCCGCGTTTATATTCGGGGCGAAGTACGGCCTCGGCTTTGCCGTGTGCCGCGCCGCCGGCGGCGTGGGATGGGGTCCGCCCGCGGCTGTTCGAGTTGAAGGCGGCAGCGCCGGCTTCCAGATCGGCATCTCTTCCACCGACGTCCTGCTGCTGGTGATGAACGAACACGGCATGAAGCACCTGACCACGAGCAAGTTCACGATCGGCGCCGAGGCCACGGCTGCCGCCGGTCCGGTGGGCCGCGACGCGACTGCCCAGACCGACGCGCTGATGAACGCCGAGATCCTCTCCTGGTCCCGATCCCACGGCCTTTTCGCCGGCGTTTCGCTCGATGGCGCGACGTTGCGCAACGACCTGGACGTGAACAGGGAGATGTACGGCCAGCCGTGGGATAACAAGAAAGTCCTCACCAGCGGCGCCAAACCACCGGCGGCCGCCGCCAAACTGCTGGACGTGCTGAGCAAGTATTCGCCGCGCAAGACGAACTGACGCTAGAGCGTCTCGCCGCGCACCAAGTCTTCGTGGGTTTCGCGGGCGCGGACAATCCGCCATGCGGCGCCTTCCACAAGGATTTCCGGCGCACGGGGGCGCGAGTTGTAGTTAGAGGAAAGCACGAAGCCATAGGCGCCGGCGTCGCGGACGGCCAGGAAGTCGCCGGGCATGACGTCGGCCATGGGCCGGTCGCGCGCCAGGAAATCGCCGCTCTCGCAGACCGGGCCGACCACGTCGGCGACGATTTGCGGCAGCCGATTGCGCCGCACCGGCATAATTTCGTGGTAGGCGCCATAGAGAGAGGGGCGGATGAGATCGTTCATGGCCGCGTCCACCACCACGAATTCCTTGGAGCCATTGCGCTTCCGGTAAAGCACGCGGGCGATCAGCGCGCCGGCGGCGCCCACGATGGACCTGCCCGGTTCGACCGTCACGGCCAAGCCGCTCTCCCGTAATTTGGCGCGCAGGCTCTCGACATAGGCCGGAATGGCCGGCGTCTTTTCGCGCTCGTTATAGGCGATGCCCAGGCCGCCGCCCAGATCCAAATGGCGAATGGGATGGCCTTGCGCGCGCAACGCCGCGGCCAGTTCCAGGGCCTTGTCCACCGCTTCCAGAATGGGGCTGGGGTCGAGGATCTGCGAGCCGATGTGGCAGCTCACGCCATCGGCCACCAGGCACGTATGACGCCGCGCGCGCCCGTAGACGGCGGCCGCCTCGCGGATATCGATCCCGAACTTGTGCCGGCTGAGCCCGGTGGAAATGTAGGGATGGGTGGCGGCGTCCACATCGGGATTCACGCGAATGGAGAAGGCCGCCTTCACGCCGCGCCGCGCGGCCAGCGCGTCGATAAGGGCCAGTTCCGATTCCGACTCGCAATTGAAGCCGCGGATGCCGCTCGCCAGCGCGTACTCCACTTCGGCGGCGGTCTTGCCCACGCCGGAGAAAACCACTTTGGAAGGATCGCCGCCGGCCTGGATCACGCGGTACAGCTCGCCGCCCGAAACGATATCGAAGCCCGCTCCCGCCCTCGCCAGCAGCGCCAGCACGGCCAGCGATGAGTTGGCCTTCACGGCGTAGCAGACCAGGTGGGGCAGATCGCCCAGCGCGTCGTCATAGGCGCGATAGTTGGCGAGAATGGATTGGCTCGAATACACGTAGGCGGGCGTGCCGGCGCGCGCGGCGAGGTCGGCCAGCGGGACCTGCTCGCAATACAAGTCGTTTGCGGAATAAGAGAACATGGGCAATTGGCTGCGGGAGGCCCCTCAATGGCCGTATTTTTTCTCGCCGGCCTCGACCCGCACGGGGAGGCGATTCTCCTGGGGCGGCAGCGGGCACGTGGCATAGGGCGTGAAGGCGCAAGGAGGATTGTAGGCCTTGTTAAAATCCAGAGTCACCTTGCCGGCGCGCGGCAAATCGGAGTAGAGGAAACGCCCGGCGCCATAGGTTTCCTTGCCGCTGGTCTGGTCGCGGAAAATGAAAAACAGCTCTTTGGCGCCCGGCTCTTCGAGCACGGGATAGAGGCGCAGATCCTGGCCATGCAAGCGGAATACGGCGTATCCGGGGCACTCGTCCTGCTCGGTCTGGCCGAGGACGTTCAGAATGGGAATCTTGCGCGGCTCGGCGACGAATTTGGCGGCCACCCGGTAGGCTTCGGAGGCCGGGAAGTACTCGATGCCGTGGAACTCGCGCAAATACTGGCTTTCCGGGTCTTTCATGCGAATGCCAACGCGGTCTCCGCGCTGGATCACGAACAGGCTCAGCCGTCCCACCTTGAGGACATCGTCCGAATCGGGGCGCAGTTCGCGATCGCTGGCGCCCATGGCCGCGGACACCTTGCCGTTGCGCAGGGTAAACACGCCGGCGTGCGTGGGACCATCCGGGAGAACGATTTCGCCTGAGCCGTCCGCGCCAAAACGGTTGGGGCCTTCGCGCAGCCAGAAAAGGCCGGTCACGGTGAGCCAGCCTCCGTCGTGACGCAAGGCCGCCTCGCGCGATTTTCGCCACTCGGCAATCTCGGACTGGAACGCGGTGGCGGCGAAGAGCGCCGTTCCAGCCAGCGCCGCCAGAAACATTCTTGCCGTCATCGCCGCTCCTCCGCGGGCGCCAGGGCCCGATCGAGCATGCCCGCGAATTCCACGCTCTTGCGGTCCACGCGATCTTGCAATCGGCTGAGATCGCGTTCGAGCGTGCGCAGCTTGTCGGCCAGATGCAGGCAGGCCATCACGGCGATGCGGGTGGAATCGGCGTTAGGGGCTTTGGCGGCGATGGAGAGCATCAGTTGGTCCACGCTGGCCGCAACCGCTTCGATTTCGCGCGGATCTCCCGAGGCCAGCAACGTGTACGGCCGGCTCAGGATGGTTACGCGAACGGGCTGTCTCTCGGGAGCGCCTTCCATTGCACGGTCCCCCAAAGCCACGGCGGTCTAGCCGCCGCTCAACTGGTCGATCTGGCCCAGCAGCCGCTCGATACGCGCGCGGACCTGCTTACGCTCCGCCTGCAAGGTCTTGACTTCGCCCGCCAGCCGAGCCGCCTCGGCCTTGGCTTCGGCGGACTGTTCGACCGCCGCGTCCCGCTCCTGGCGCAAGCGCGTCACAAGCTGGACGGCCTGTTGAATCCGTTCTTCCAGACTGCCCAGGGAATCGGGTTCCCGCAGAGTGAACGGTTCCTGTTCGGCCGGAGTCACGCCTGCTTCTCCACGGCGGCCTTGGCCGCTTCCACCACCAACTGGCGGAACGCCGCATCGTCGTGCAGTGCGATATCCGCCAATGACTTGCGGTTCAGATCTAGGCCCGCCGCCTTCANNGCCGCGTTGATGCGGACGATCCACAGCGAGCGGAACTCGCGTTTCTTGTTCTTGCGGCCGACGTAGGCGAATTTCAGGCCGCGCTCCACCGCTTCCTGGGCCGCGCGATTCAGCTTGCTCTTGGTAAGAAAGTACCCGGAAGCGCGTTTGAGCGTCTTAACCCGGGCGTCCTTGCGGTGGGTTCCTCGTTTGACTCTAGGCACGTTTCATCTCCTTTTTGGTGGCTTCATCGATGGCGGATCGGGCACGTGCCACGCGCACCGTCCACTCGGATGGCCGGTCCCCTAATAGGGGATCATGCGTTTCAGAACTTTCTGATCCGCCTTGTCGGCCACTACGCTCTCATGTAACTTCTTCTTGCGCTTGTGCGGCTTGGAAGTCAGGATGTGCCGTCCAAAGGCGTGATTACGCACGACTAGGCCCGTCCCGGTCTTCTTGAACCGCTTAGACGCACCTTTGTGTGTCTTGAGCTTCGGCATAGATATTCCCTGGATCTTATCGTACAGGTAAGACTCGTTGATTATAGCACGGCTTCCGGGCCCGGTTGGTCACGCCGGCGCCAGGGCGCGCAGTTTGCGGACGGCTTCGATCACCTGACAGGCCGCATCGTCCACTTCGTCTTCCGTATTGAAGCGGCCCAGGCCGAAGCGCACCGAGGAACGTGCGGACTGCTCGCCAATGCCGAGGGCGCGCAGCACGTGGCTCGGTTCCACGGAGGCGGAGGAACAAGCCGAGCCGGTGGAGAGCGCCACGCCGGGAAGGCTCAACAGGAGAGCCTCGGCGTCCACGCCAGCGAAACTCATGTTCAGATTGCCGGGCAGGCGATGCTCCATCGACCCGTTCACGGCCGTCCCGTCAAGCGCGGATTCGAGCCTGGCCTTCAGCCGGTCGCGCAAAGCCCGAACGCGGTCGGCTTCCCGCTCCATCTCGCGGGCGCAGATGGCGCAGGCTTCGCCGAATCCCACGATGCCGGGCACGTTCAGGGTGCCGGAGCGCATTCCGAACTCGTGGCCGCCGCCATCCATCTGCGCCGGCAGCAGAACCCGCGGATTGCGCCGCCGCACATACAGCGCGCCGACGCCCTTCGGCCCGTACATCTTGTGTGCGCTGAGAGACATGAGGTCGATATTGTCTTCGTTTACGTCCACGGCGATCTTGCCGAACGCCTGGGCCGCGTCGCAGTGAAACAGCACGCCCGTTTCGCGGCAGATGGCGCCGATCTCCCGGAACGGTTGAATGACGCCGATCTCATTGTTGGCGGCCATCACGCTCACCAGCACGGTATCGGGGCGGATGGCTGCCCGGAGTAGGTCGAGGTCGAGCAACCCGTCCCGGCCGGGAGCCAGAATGGATGCCTCGGTCCCGGATTGTTGCAGCCGGCGGACTGGATCGAGCACCGCCCGGTGTTCCGTGGCCATGGTGACGAGATGACTCCCTTTGGAGCGGTAGGCCTCCATGACGCCTTTGATGGCCAGGTTGTCGGATTCGGTTGCGCCGCTGGTGAAGACGATTTCGCGCGGCGCGGCGCCGGCCAATTCCGCTACCCGCCTGCGCGCCAAGTCCACGGCCTTTTCGGCTTCCCATCCAAAGCCGTGGCTGCGGCTGGCGGCATTGCCGAACCGCTCGCCGAAAAACGGCAGCATGGCCTCCAACACGCGCGGATCCACTGGGGTGGTGGCGTGATAATCCAGGTAAACCGGTTTGCGCATAGGCGCCGCTTGACGCGGGGGAGTCTCGATTTCATTCTCCCATGCGGTTGTGGGGCGGCGCGCAAATGGCGCATACTGGTCAATGCCGGATGGGCCCGGCGCGCATGGCGAAGCCCTCGGTCGCTCCCGAAACGGAAGTCGTGGAACGGGACCAGATGGTCCCGCTTTACCAGGTGGTTCTCCTGGACGACGACTATCACACCTACGATTACGTCATCGAGATGCTGCAGAAGATCTTCATCTTCACCTTCGACCAGGCGTACCGGCACGCCGAGGAAGTGGACCGCTACAGCCGCACGGTGCTGATCACCTGCGAATTGCGCGAAGCGGAGTACGCGCGCGACCAGATCCACTCGTACGGTCCGGATTGGCGCCTGCCGCGGTCGCAAGGGTCGATGTCGGCGGTGATTGAGCCGGCGCCACAGTGATGGGTGGCGGTTGGCAGGCGGAAGCGCCTGCCCCACTGGCGTGCAGGTCCCGCGCCAGCAAGGTGGGGCAGACGCTTTCGTCTGCCACTTCGAGCAATCGGGCCCAACGCTAGCACTGGTCGGCGCCCAGTTTCCGCGATGGGTCGGTGTAGTAGAACGCCAGGTAAGCCAGTCCGACGGCAAAGGGAATGAGGCCCAGCAAGGCGATAGTCGTCGGCGGGCCTTGGGTCCTGTCGGCCTGGTCCTTTTCGACGATTTGCATGGCTTGATCGAGCGGAATATCGAGGTTGTGGGCGAGTTGACCGGCTTCATACGCCTTCGACACGGACGATTCGTGTCGCTGCGAGGTCGACGAAATGCCGAACAGGCAGATGGCCAACGCCGCCCCGGCGAGGCTCCAGATCAAGCCGCGAAGCAGGTAGACGCGCGGCGACCAGGGGGCAGGCTCGGGCGTCGAAGGGACTGGGACTCCTTTTTCGAGCGCCGTCATGCGCTCTTTGTGCAACAGTTGCTGCTGGTAGCCCCGCGCGAACAGCACCACCAGGGTCACGGCCAGGGCGCACATCAAGAGGAATCCAGGGAATTCTGCCATTTTTCGTTTCTCCTTGCCCATTAAGACCGGCGATTTGGCGGGAATGTTTCGAAACATCGGCGCGATCCGTGCGGTCTAAATAGATCTATGGAGGAAGAGTTCGAGCGGATTGTCCGCGAATATCGGGACAAGATCTTCCGCCTCGCCTTTTCCATGCTGGGAGACCGGGCCGCCGCGGAGGAAGCGGCGCAGGACGCGCTGGTGCGGGTGTGGAAAGGACTGGCCGGCTTCCGCTCCGAATCGTCGCTTTCCACCTGGATCTATAGCATCACCCGGAACGCCTGCCTGACGGCGCTTGCCCGCGGCCGCCTGCGCACCGCGTCGCTCGAAGATCCGGCCCCCCGCCGCGAGGTGGAACGGCGCGCCACCGCCGGCTGGTTCGCGGCTGCGCCTCCGGATGCGGCCGCGCTTCTCGACCGGCTGCCGGCCAAGTACCGGCAGGTGGTGGCGCTTTTCTACATGCAGGAAAGATCGTACGATGAGGTAGCGAGTATGCTCGGCCTGCCTGTGGGCACGGTGAAGACATACCTGTTTCGCGCCCGGAAAAGCCTGGCGGAAGAGATGGCAAGCGAGCGCGTCCGGAAAGGAGGGGCGTAATGGCCTGCCCGGATTTCGAAGACCTGGTACGCGGCGGCGCCGGCGATCACGCCGCGCACTGCGAGGCGTGCCGCGCGCTGCTCGACGCGCTGGCCGATGTGGATGCCACGTTCGACGCGGCGTTCGCGGGCATCTCCGCGCCGCCCAGCCTGGCTGCGGAAGTGCGCGCTCGTGTGGCACGGGAATTTCCCTTGCGGCGGCCGTCGCTGCTGCCGGAGGTGCTGGATTTCATCGGCTGGGCGGCGGTGTTCGCCTTGGCGGCGATTCTGCTGCCCCGTTTCCTGCCGCTGCTGAACGCAGCGATAGCCAGCCTGAGCTAGTTCTTTTGTGGGGCAGCTTGCCAAGCTGCGCGCGGCCCAGTGGGCACCCCGGCCAATCGGCGCACGTGGCGGTTAACAACCGCCACGCAGGATGGCATCCTGCCCCACAAGCGCGCCCCACTACTCCGGCAGCGCAAACAAATACGTCGTCAGATTGTCCAGATCCTTGGGCGAGAACTTGAAGGGCGGCATCATGCTGCCGGGCGAGAGCTTGGCGGGATCGGCGAAGTGCTGCTCCACCCAACTGCGGCTGCGGCGCTTGGAAAGTCCGTTGAGTGCGGGGCCAAAGCTCGATCCCATGCCGTTCACCTTGTGGCAGGAGCCGCAATCGTTGGCCTGGTAGACGAGCGCGCCCTGGGTGGCGAAATCGGGCGCGTCCTGAAGCGAGGTGGCGTTACGGGGATTCAGCCTCAGCAGGAAGGCCGCCAGCGAGTTCAACTGCGCGTCGCTGAGCCGGATGGCAGGCATGGAAGTGCCTGGGCGCACCAGTCCCGGCTGCTTGAAATGATGGATCATCCATGCGGCGTCCCGGTGAATCGAGGTTAGGGTGAGATCCGGACCCAGCTTCGAGCCGCCCTCGCCAACGGCGTGGCAGGCGACGCAGTTCTCCTGGCGGAAATAGGCAATGCCGGCCAATTCTTCCGGCGACAGTTGCATCCAATCGGTCGGGCCGGAGTAATCGATCTCGGCCGCCGGCGCCGGGGCAGGCTTGGTGGCGACGGCCATGGCCGTCAATCCCGTCCAACCGATGGCCGCCAGCGCGACAAACGCCATGGCCGTGGTGCGGCGGGTGACTTTCAGCATCTTGCCGCGGTCGATGAAGGGGACCAGAATCAGCGCCATCACCGCCAGACCCGGCAACACCACGCTGCCGACCACCTCGAGCGGCCCGGTCATCAGCTTCAAGGTTTGGAACAGGAACAGAAAATACCATTCGGGACGCGGGATATACGTGGTGTCGGAAGGGTCGGCCAGTTGCTCGAGCGGGACCCGCACGGCCACCGCCATGGTAAACAGAACCGCGAACGCGATGAAAATGGCGATGGTGTCGCGGAAAACCTGGCCCGGGTAGAACTGCTTCTTCGGCAGCATCTCATCCCCCGGCACGGGCGTCACGCCGTGTTTGCGAACCAGAAAGACATGCAGGGCGATCAGCGCAAGCGTCAGCGGCGGCAGCACGATCACGTGCATGACGAAGAAGCGCGTGAAGGTGACCACCCCAACGGCGCCGCCTCCGCCGAGCAGCCGCGAAAGATAAGGCCCCAGGATGGGCGCCGATCCGGCGATTTGGGTCACCACCACGGTCCCCCAGTACGCCCGGTTGTCCCACGGAAGCAGGTATCCGGTCATCCCGTATCCCAGAGTCACGAGCAGCAATACCACGCCGGCCATCCAGGTGGCCTCGCGCGGCTTCTTATAAGCGCCGTAGAGGAACACCTGGATCAGGTGCAGCGCCACCACCACGATCATCATGCTGGCGCCCCAGTGGTGCAGACCGCGTATCAGGCGGCCGCCCGTGAGATCGGTCAGGATGTAGCGCAGGCTGTTATAGGCCTCGCCGGGGGTGGGCGCGTAATTGATGGCCAGCAGCACGCCGGTGAACGCCTGTACCAGGAACAGGAACACGGCCACGCTGCCGAACGCCTGGCGCCAGCCGCTCGATGCGGGGATCTCTTCGGCGAGGAAGTGGCGCAGGGCGGTTTGGACCCCGGTGCGCTGGTCCAGCCACTCGGCGACTCCTTCCCAGTCGGGTTTCACGCCGGGCTCCCGGAGGACGGGCGCAGGCCGCCGAGCAGCAGCTTACCGCCCTCGATCCTGGTTTCGAAACGATCGAGGCTGCGCGGCGCCGGTCCGGAGAGGACCTTGCCATCGAGCGAGAACACCGAGTTGTGGCAAGGGCAGACGAATTCGTCCTTGCTCTCCTCCCAATGGTAAGCGCACCCCAAATGGGTGCATTGAGGGCCGAACGCGGTCACGCTCCGGTCGGGATTCTTCACCACCCAGGCCGTGCCCTTCTCGCTGACCACCTTCCACCCATCGACGCGGTTGCGCCGGAACACCATCTCCACGGGCTGATTGGGCGCGAGACTGGCCACGTCGCCGGCCTCCACCCATTGGCTGTTCTGGCGGGACTTGGGCGAAGAAAACAGGTAGACCAGAGCGGGCGCGCTCAATGCCGCGCCGATGATTCCGCCGATGGCATAGATGGCGCCGATATAGAACCGGCGGCGCGTCGGTCCTTCCAGCTCAGGCGATTGGGACACAGTTCAGCGTAACCCCTCATGTTGCGTGCAGAAGCGCGTCGGGCCGAGCCGCGAACGTAAGAGAGCGGTAAATCTATAGAGTATGCAAAGCATCGAAAGGTTGCGGGAAACCTATCGCAGTTCTTTGCTCGATGCCGTGGCCGGCTCCGCACCATCGTTGGCCCGGGTGACCATGGTCTGGTCCGAGAAGAAGGTGCGGTTGCCGGTGGTCCCGTATGTCTCGGGGTTGGCGTTTATGGTGTAGCCGCTTTGGTTGCCCGTGACGGTAAATTTGTACCCGCTTTTCACGCCGGCGGCAACGGTGGCATCGACCAGGTCCGCGGCGGCCGGGCTGGCGGCGCCGCTTTGGGGGGGGCCGAGCTCCGTCAAGGACGTCGCGAAACGGCCGTATTGAGACTGATACTGGACCTGCACCTCGTGAATGGTCCTGATTTCCGAAATAGCCTGTGTCTCGTTCGCGAATTCCTTGGCCTTATTGAACTTGGGTACAGCCATCGTAATGATGATGAGAATGATCGATATCACGATCAGCAGTTCGATCAGGGAGAAGCCCCGCCGCGCGGTGGTTGCTGTTCTTCGGTGACGCATACTGGTCCTTTGACGCTCTTATTGTATGACGCGGCAAGGCGGCCCGGCGTGCAGAGTGTTCGGGTATCATGAACATAGGGGGGTTGCCAGCTCCGCCACAAAGGACGCCCATGAACATCGATCAACGTCTTGAAGCCCTCACGCAAACCGTCGAACTCCTTGCCGCCATGCAGGTGGACAACGAGAAGCGATGGGAGAAGCGCTGGGCGGAAATCTCCACGGCGCTCCAGCAGGACGGCGAACACATCCGCGCCCTGGTGCGCGTCGCCGAACTACACCACGAGCGATTATCCCGCCTCGAAGACCAGTCGCGGGGTTGACTTTTCCGAGCCCGAAAATCCGATATACTGTTTCTAATCCCTTGAGCGGAACGCCCGGGGACCAGTATACTCCGAAGGACGCGTGATTGGCCGATGAGCTTAAGTCAACTGGCAAGATCCATTAACGAGTCGCCCACCTTGAAGCTGAACGAAACCGCCGCTTTGCTCAAAGATAAAGGCGAACCCGTAATCCACCTGGGCGGGGGCGAGCCGAAGAGCAAGGCCCCCATCGACGCCATCGTGAGCTGCACGGCGCTGCTCCGTACCGGCGACGTGAAGTATACCCCCGCGGACGGCATTCCGGCGCTCAAGAAGGCCATTATCCGATACACCGAGGAGCATTACGACCGCCTGGTGCCGCCGGAGAACGTGATCGCATCGAGCGGCGCCAAGCAGTCCCTTATGGTGCTGCTGCACGCCATTCTCGATCCCCAGGAGGAAGTCGTCTATCCCGCGCCGTACTGGGTCAGCTACCCGGAGATGGTGAAGATCGCCGGCGGCGCGCCGATCGCCGTGACCGCGGCCGACGGCGGTTTTCAGCCCACCGTGGATGAGATGGCGCAAGCCATGGGGCCGTATACCAAGGCCGTCATTCTCAATAGCCCCAACAATCCTTCCGGGGTGGTCTATTCGGACGAGTTCGTGGCCGGCGTGATGGAATTGTGCGAGCGGCGGAACCTGTATCTGATCATGGACGACACTTACAACCGCCTGATTTTCGACGGCCGCACTCCCACCAATTGCTACCGCTTCAGCAAGGACCTGACCATCGACAGCTCCAAGCTGGTGGTGATCAATTGCGTGTCGAAGATGTATGCCATGACGGGCTTTCGCATCGGCTGGACGATCGGCGCCAAGGACTTGATTCGCGCCATGACCAACATCCAGTCGCAGGAGACTTCGGGGCCGGCCGCGCCTTCGCAGTGGGCTGCGGTGGGCGCGCTCACCGGTGTGCAATCGTCGATTGAAAGCCTGCGGCTCACGCTCGAGAACAACCGCAACATCATGATGACCCGCCTTGAAGCGTTCAACGGCGTAAAAACCGTGAAGCCGGGCGGCACATTCTACTGTTTTCCGGACTTCAGCGCGTACGAAAAAGACTCGCAGAAACTGTCCCGTTTCCTGCTCGACAAAGTCCGCGTGGTCACCGTCCCCGGCAAGGAATTCGGCATGGATGGCCACCTCCGGTTAAGCTACTGCGGGACGCCCAAGGAAGTCACCGAGGGCATCGAGCGCATCAAGTGGGCGCTCGACCCGACCGCGCCCAACGAGTTGTACCTGGGCAACCGCAAGATCGTGAGGGACTGGCAATGAACCCGCTTCTGGATATCACCACGCCGGCGCAGGCCGAAGCCGGCAAGCTGGCCAGTGTTTACGGTCTGCAAAACCACGGCTTGACCAACCTGCACCGGGTCTACTGGAATTTGTCCAGCGCGTCGCTGTACGAAGAGATCGTCTTTCGGGGCGAGGGGCGCATTTCGCACCTTGGCCCGATGGTGGTGAATACCGGGAAGCACACCGCGCGCTCCGCCGCCGACAAGTTCGTGGTCCGCGAGCAATCGACCGACGGCCACGTCTGGTGGGGCGATTACAACCGCCCGTTCAGCCCCGAAAAGTTTAGCGCGCTGCTGGCGCGCATGCAGGGATTTCTGCAAGGCCGCGACGTCTTCGTGCAGGACTGCTATGCCGGCGCCGACCCGGACTTCAGCATGCCCATCCGCATCATCACGGAAAAGGCCTGGCACAGCCTCTTCGCGCGCAACCTGTTCATGAAGATCCGCGGCACGGAGGAGTTGGCGCACCACGTGCCGGAGTTCACCGTGATTTGCGCGCCCTCGTTTCAGGGTTCCCCCATCATCGACGGTTCGCGCACCGAGACGTTCATCATCCTGAATTTCACGCAGCGCCTCGCCATCATCGGCGGCTCCAACTACGGCGGCGAGATCAAGAAGACCATCTTCACGGTGCTCAACTTCCTGCTGCCGCTCGATGGGGTGCTGACCATGCACTGCTCGGCCAACGTGGGGAACGATGGCGATGTGGCCCTCTTCTTCGGCCTTTCGGGCACCGGCAAGACCACCCTATCGGCCGACCCTTCGCGCCACCTGATCGGCGACGACGAGCATGGCTGGAGCGAAAACGGCGTCTTCAATATCGAGGATGGCTGCTACGCCAAGGCGATTCGCCTATCGGCCGAGGCCGAGCCGCAGATTTACGCCTGTACGCGCCGCTTCGGCACGGTCATGGAAAACGTGCCGCTCGATCCGCAGACGCGACGGTTCGACCTGAACGATGACACGCTCACGGAAAACACGCGCTGCGCCTATCCGCTCGATTACATCGACAACCATTGGCCGTCGAAGATGGCCGGGCATCCGCGCAACGTCATTTTCCTGACTTGCGACGCCAGCGGAGTGATGCCGCCCATCGCACGGCTGACGCCCGACCAGGCCATTTACCATTTCATCTCCGGCTACACCAGCAAGATCGCCGGAACCGAGATCGGCATGGGTACGGAGCCGGAAATCACCTTCAGCACGTGCTTCGGTGGTCCGTTCATGGTGCACCACCCCTATACCTACGCCGGCATGCTGAAAGCGCGGCTATTGAAGACGGGCGCCACCTGCTGGCTGGTGAATACCGGCTGGACCGGCGGCCCGTTCGGAATCGGCAAGCGGATCAGCATCCGGCACACGCGCGCCCTGCTCGACGCGGCGCTCACGGGAAAGCTGGCCGGCGTAACCTACGAAGCCGACCCGGTCTTTGGCTTCGACGTTCCCACGGAGTGCCCCGGCGTTCCGGCGCAGATTCTCAACCCGGCCAACACCTGGTCCAACCGTGAGGATTACGACCGCAAATACCGGTCCCTGGCGGCCCGCTTCATCGAGAACTTCAAACTGATGGCCGACGGGTGTCCGGCGGAAGTGGTGAAATCGGGCCCGCGGCAATAGTGGGGTCGGGCCTTTTGGCCCGCGATGACGCCTTCCGGCGACATCAGCCGGGCGAAGCCATGCCGGTCAGGCGCGCGACCCGTCGCAACCGCGACCACCCCGGAGCCTCGTTAGGGGCCTCCGCAGGGCAGGGGCGCCGGCGGTACGCGAGAACCGCGCAATCGACGCGGGAAGCAGCTTGCATCGCAAAGCCCAGCCGTCCGCTGCCGTGTGGGGATAGAATCGAATTGAGGAACCGATGCATCTCGTGTTGTCCACCATCTGGTCCACAGCTGTTTCAGGAGTATCCTCGCTCTTCTTTGCGCAGGTCGTCCACAGCCCGCACGCCGGGACGCCGGAGACCTCATACCTTTTCATCGACGGTGCCTACCTCCGCAGGCGCTACATGGATTGCATGAGGGAGCTTCTCGGCGTCGAAGGAGAGATCGATTTTATGCGTCTGAAAGGCGGCGCATCGAAGGCGTTTTACTACGATTGCCTTGACGATATCCGAAGGGACAAGGAAGGCGAAGCCGATTTCAGAAAAAGAGTGGAAGGCCAGGAAAGCTTTTTCAACGCGATAAATGCGCTACGCGGCTATCACGTCCGCTTGGGAACGCTCACCGGATCATACAAGAAAGTGCGTCAGAAGCAGGTTGACGTCCTGCTGGCGGTCGAAATGCTGACCCATGCCTTCCACAAGAACATGTCACAAGCGACGTTGATAGCCGGCGATCTCGATTTCAAGCCGATAGTAGATAACCTGATCCAGCATGGCACATTTGTAACCGTGCTCTACGATCCCAGCTCTGCGGCAAGGGAGCTTTACTGGGCCGCGGACGCCGGGAAAGAGATTACTCTCCTGGACTTGTATAGCTGGAGCACTGATCGCTTCAGAAAGCGGAACCCTATACCGCAGGAGGCGAGTCCATCGCAGCCGCCGCTAGGGGCGCAGCGAATCCGGGATGGCCACTTCGAAGGCCAGAGCATATCTCTCTATCGATCCCCGGATTGCCACATCCTGCTTGCGGACACCGTTCGGTCCCTTTCCCGATTAACGGTTACGGGGAAGGATCCAGCCCTCTTGGAGCGGTACTTCGCTATGAGATACGGACCGATAGACTGGAGCAGCTAATGGATGGCTGTAGCTTCCAGGCTGCACGTCCTCCTGCCCTCCCGGCCCGGTGCCCCCCGGGCTCCGCACTGCTGGCATTGAAGCCGCAGCGCCCGCCATCGACCGTACCCTTTGAAAATCAGCCAAGAAGCGTCTTCTGCGCCGTCGCCAGCGTCAACCAGCAGCGCGAACGCAGCCGCCGAATCCGGCATGGTCCGATGAACGCCGTTCATCAACATCAACTCGCCTAAACCACGCCGCTCGAAGCGCCGGTCCGCGGCAAGCCGTCCAATAAGAACCGCTGGCAGGGTCGGATAGCCTGGCAACCGCTTCGTTTCATCGGCTGGAAGGTCCACCAGCCCGCCCGGTCACCGAAACCTCGGGCCCGCCGGGGGGCCCGCCGGGGACATCCATGATAAGGGTTTGTCAAGAGGAAACAGAACTCTCCCTGCACTCG
>PLGA01000422.1 GCA_003139735.1 Bryobacterales bacterium
TCATTTTAGAGTTCAAGGCCTTTTAATTAGCAAAAACGCGCATTCGGTTAGCAATTCCTATCATCCACCCCTTCCGGAGCAAAGCTGCCCCGGCGACGGAGCATCACTCAGCCGCGCCGGCTGGTCTTTCCCCCATGCGCGTCCTCGCTCTCCGCGCGGAAAGCGGAGGGGGTCAGCCCATAGAGCTTGTGGAAGTCTCTCACGAAGTTCCCCACGTAGCGGTACCCCACCCTGGCGGCTACCTCCTTAACTTGCAGGGGCGTGGTGGAGAGGAGATCTCGCGCCACCCGCAAGCGCATTCGTCTCTGGGCGGCGTGCGGCGGTCCCCGGCCTCTGCCTTGAACAGCCGCGAAAGATGGGCCGGGCTGAGACCAACGTGCCGGGCCAGCCGGCGGAGGTCGATCCTCTCGGCGAGATGGGCCGCTAGGAATTCCAGGGCTTCCCGTACCCTGCCGTCAGCCACGTGAGTGTAATCCGCACCAGCCTGGCGCACGTTAGCCCCGGGAGTCAACCCTATCACCTGTTTGCAGCTTCCGCATCCTCAAAAACTGGCATCAATTAGTAGCTCTTTAGGACTAGTCCGAGCAGCGAGCCGAAAGCGCAACACACCTTCAGCTAGCGATTCCCACCGCACATTCCTTCCGCAGCAAGGCGGTGCGCCGCCCGACGCAGTCATTTGTAGTGCCGCTTGACGAAGAAGTCTATGCCGAAGACGCCATTGTCTTCGCGCAGGGCGCTGACGGACCACTGCTTGCCGAGATCCCATTCCACGCTCACCACTTGCGGGTCGCTGTTGTTGATGACCGTGATGTAGGTGAAGGTGATGTCGGGCGTCACCTGCTGCTCCAGGGTGACGCGCGCCTGGGGGTTGTTTTCCACGCCGGGCAAGGTGGGGTCGATGCGCAGGCGGCTCACGCCGAAGAAACGCTGCAAGCGGCCGGTGACCGGGCTGGCGATGGCCTGGCCCAGCAGCGCGGATGCGCCCATCTGCTGCCAGGATTGCGGCGCCGTGCTCGATTCCGTCAGCAGCGTGGCGGCAAATTTGGGGCAGCCTGACGCACGCTAACCACGGTAGGACGACCGTAGCGCCCCGCCCCGTCAGATCGAGAGCAGCGCGGCGCGCATCGCGTCCTGCATTTCCTTGCTGGGCGCTCCGCGCCACACCTGCAACACCCGGCCCTCGCGGGAAAGAAGAACTGCGGTCGGAGTTCCGCTAACGGCGAAATCCTGAAACCGGAATCCCGATACCGCCTCGACGTTGAAGTTCTCGCGGTCCTCGAACTCGCCCACATCGGCCGCGCTCTCGGAGAAAACCGCCAACACCCGGCGCGTCGGGGCCTTGCCGGGAGCGCCGGCGGCAGCCGCCACCAGCTCGCGGTAGAACGGAACGCTCTGCTGGCAGTACTGGCAGTGAACGCTGAGGAAGAGAAGCAGTGTCCGCTCCGAACCGGCGTAGTCGACACCAGCGATCCGCGGCACCTTGACCCCGTTCCGCAATGACGATAGCCTGACTTCGGGGTCTGGGGCCACCCGCCGCGTTCCGTGCAGATCCACAACAACCGCCGCAACCACAGCCAAAGACGCGACGATCACCGCCGCGTTGGCGGCGTTGCCAAGGATAGCTTTCCAGTCGTGGGTTACCATATTCAGCCCTGTCGTTGCCCGAGCTCGCCCGCCTCAATGGGCATTCGGGTTCAGCCCCGCGGCCCGCGCTATCCGCGGCCGAATGCCCACGAGGAGCGCCCTCTTTGTCCGGTCAATAGCCTCGCCCAAGGGTCGGCCGACGTTGTTCCCCAGGTTGGACATCACCGTGAGGTGCATCCATTCGATCACCTGCTTACGTTCCTGACCCGTCTCGCGGTCCCGCCGGTCGGCCAACTGGGTCCGAAGCTGCTCCACCAGCGAGTCCCTTGTGATCGTGCCTGCGGCGGCCTTCGTCGCCGCGCCGTTCAGGATGCTTACCTGTGCATCGAGCTCCTCAAGAGCGATCACCCGCCTGTCCCGAATGCGCGAAACCCAGACGGGATCGCCGAACGCGCTTCCATCGTCGAACACCGCCGCGCGGAGTTCGACGCCCCAAACCGCGACCCGCTGGCCGATGGCAATAGGCCCGACCGGTGACGCGGTTTGAGCGCCTGGCGCGATCGGCTTCTGCATCAGGATAAGCACCGAATCCAGAAACGCCTCGCCCTCCTCTTCCGGAAACTGGGCGACCCGATACCTATATCGAATGGCCCAAGCTGTGACCGTCTTCGTTGAGTGGTTGGACACCACCAGGTTGCGGCGTCCGTCCGGCATAATCACATTGGCCTGGGCGTCGACTGCGTCCTGAGCATAGACGGCCAAGTCGGCGACCGCCAATCCTAACAAGGCTGCTACGAGCTTCCACATCTGACGCTCCTTACTTGGGGACTAGGATACTGCTTCCTTGGGCGGGGTAATAGTAGCTCGGGCCAGAGATAACGGTGTACGTCCCGCCGCAACTGGGGGGATCCGGGCCAGGGCACGGTTGGTCAAACATCTGGGACAGTGGCCCCGAGAAGGTCCATGACAGCGCCCACTCGCCTGTTGTGGGGTCGGTGGTGACGCTAAGGGACGGGGCGTCCGAAGTGCACACCCCGCTAACGTCATGCACTTGGAACTGGCAGTCCTCGTAGCCCGGCTCGTTCACGCCGTCAATCTGGAAAGACGCCACGGGCACAATACCATTGCCCGAGCCGCTGGTGTAACTGTATTGCACCGCCCAGGTACTGAACCAATCGTAGTCGTTCGGGTCAATTTCAACCCAGGGGGTGCAGCCCTCCGGGCAGCCTGGTCCGGGCGGCCCGCCGCAACCCACCTCATAGGACGCGTCCGTTGGCTGCCCGGCCTGCGCGATGACATCCGCCGGGTTCGACAGCCACAGCGCGCACGCCACTAGCGCAACGGCTGCGCAGAGGCTACGCAACAGCGCCACCCCGTTATTGCCCCCTTCCGCCTGGACGGGTTGTCTCTGAGGACCGCCAGTCACGGGCCGAGGGTGAAGGAACCTGCAAAGTTTCATTGCACCCCTCCGTAGGTCCGCACGGCCACGAGCCGGTCATTCAAATCGCTCATCTGCTGCTGCACTACCTGCGCGACGGGATAGGGCGTCCCGTCCGGCTTCTTATCGTTCCGCAAGTTGAAGAGCACACCCATCCGCGCGGAAACAATGGCAGCCTGGTCGTCCGGGTCGGTCGCCAGGGTAGCGCGGTTATCTACCTCGGCCTGGAGTTGCGCAATCAGCGCCTCGCGGCTGGTCGCCTGCGCCAGGGCTGTGCTCAGCTCGTTATAAAAGCCGGTCAGACGCTGTCGCGTGAATCCGCGCAGCGCCATGATCCTCTGCACCCGCCTGCCGTCGCCCCAGGAGGAGCCGTCCGCAAAGACGACCGCCTGGACTGTGGGTAGGCCGAAAGCCGCGTTCTTAGGGCTGACTCCGCCGACGGCGATTTGGCCGCCGGCCAGTATCGGCGCCGGCGCGGTCCCGAGGGCAACGTCGTAGGTGGTGACCTGCGACGCCGATGCGAGCTTCCCCCCGGGCGGAACCGGCAGACTGAGCGCGAGCGCAAACGCGGTCACTGTGATCGTACCGGTGTTAGTGACGAAGTAGGCCGGCGCGCCCCTGGCGGCCGTGCCGACTGTGACCTGAATCGGGGGGACCGCTTGACCGTACAAAAGGAAGCTCCGGAGCAACATGGCAACCCCGGTTATCGGCAAGCTGCGCTTCATTCTATCCGGCCTCCAAGCCGGCGATTCGAAAGAGGAAGACATCTGTTAACCCGAGCCGGTCCCGTAGGCGCTCCTGCACAGGGCCCCGGTAGCCCACCGATGAGCCTGCAAAATCCGCAGGAAAACCGCCGGAATGAGGTCAACGCGACGAGAGGCAGTAGGGTCGGCATGGCCGTATCCAAATCAGTGAAAGGTGAATTCAATGTCCATGGAAAGCTCGTCGATGTGGTAACCGTCGTTCGAGGTCATCGGATTGCCCGACGTACAGTAAACGCAGCCGCAGTCCATCGTCTGCACGTTGTAGGGCTCGCCGACGTCCCAATACACCGTGTACTGGAGGGCGTAATCATCCCCAGTAGGTCCCACGTCCCAAAAGTACCAACCCGGATAATCGGTGTACCCCTGCTGCTGCCAGCAGTTGCAATCAGTGTAAGCCGGCACCGCGATGGCCTCGTAGGTATTGTACTCGCCCCACCACTGGTAATAAAACTGCGGCCCGTCCACCTCCGCGCCAAACTGAACCGTCAGGTCCCCAAAGCTGTCGTAAGTGCCATAGCTGATATCGTAAGGGCCTATGTAATCCTGGGCCAGACACCGGGCCGGGGCGGCGAACAGAAGCAACCCGGCTAGGGCGAAGCCAACTGCGGCCCCACGCAAAGTCCTCAGCGGCGCCGCACACGAACTCGCCCCCGGGCACTCGCTACGGCTCCGGATGATCACGCCGGTCAGCACGCGGCGCCAAAGCAGCCTCGAAGGGCCAGGGCGTCCGAACCTATTCTGTTCCATATCCACCTTCGATTTCGATGATGGCGCGGTTCATTTTAGAGTTCAAGGC
>PLGA01000574.1 GCA_003139735.1 Bryobacterales bacterium
GCCATCATGGCCGCCGAAAAGGCCCTTCGTTTCAACCAGTCGCCAAGGGTCGCCATGCTCTCCTTCTCCAACTTCGGCAGCACGCGGCATGCGTTGTCGGATAAGGTGCGCCGCGCGGTGGAGATGGCGCGGCAGCGCGCTCCCGGCCTGGTGATCGATGGCGAGATGCAGGCCGATACGGCGGTGGTTCCGCAGATTCTCGAAGAGACCTACCCGTTTAGCGCGCTCAAGGGCGGCGCCAACGTGCTGATTTTCCCGAATCTGGAATCCGGCAACATCGCCTACAAGCTGTTGCACCGCGTGGGCGGCTGCGAGCTGATCGGCCCGCTGCTGACGGGGTTGAGCAAGCCCGTCCACGTCCTGCAGCGCGGCAGCGAGGTCAACGACATCGTGCACGTGGCCGCCGTGGCCGTCGTGGACGCGCAGGAGATTGGCCGGCCGTACCGGACGCTCAGCGGGGCAACCTGGCCCGCCTGAGCGAACTTAACCGGATCCAACTTGGAGTTCCAGCCGTCTATATTGCGTGGTCAAGTGAAGGAAGCTGGAGGTTTATCTTGCAACGCCGAATCCTATTGACGCTCGCCGTGGTTCTGATCGCAACTGTGGCCATTTCTCAGAACCGGCCCCCCGACTCCGCCGTCCGCGCCACCCTGGATAACGGTTTGCGCGTGGTGATTGTGCGCGACCCGCTTGCCCCCGTGGTCACGGTCGAGGAGAATTACCTGGCGGGCGGCGACGAAACGCCCGCGGGTTTTCCGGGAATGGCGCATGCGCAGGAACATATGGCGTTTCGCGGATGCGCCGGGCTGAGCGCGGATCAGATCGCCGCGATCTACGCACAACTGGGCGGCAATCAAAACGCGGACACGCAGCAGAACATCACTCAGTATTTCGTCACCGTGCCCGCCCAGGATCTGGAGGTCGCGCTGCGCCTCGATGCGGCGTGCATGCAGGACGTCGAGGACTCCCAGGAGCAGTGGGCGGAAGAGCGCGGAGCGATCGAGCAGGAAGTTTCGCGCGACCTATCGAATCCGACGTATAAGTTCATTACGCGGCTCAACGAGGATCTCTTTGCCGGCACGCCGTACGCGCACGACCCACTGGGCGACAGGCCTTCCTTCGATGCGACCACCGGGGCCATGCTTAAGAAGTTTTATCAGGATTGGTACGCCCCGAACAACGCCATTCTGGTGATTACCGGCGACGTCGATCCCGCCGCGACCCTTACCAAAGTCAGGAGCCTGTACGGTCCCATCGCGCGCAAGCCGATTCCAGCCCACCCGGAGGTCAACTTGCCGCCAGTCAAGGCGGACAGCTTCACGCTCGACAGCAATTTGCCGTACGAGCTGGTGTTCGTGGCCTTCCGCATGCCCGGAACATCCAGCCCGGATTTTGCCGCGGCTCGCATTCTGAGCGATGTCGCCGGCAGCCAGCGCGCCGACCTCTATGGCCTGGTGCCCCAGGGCAAGGCGCTGGGAACCGACTTTGGCCTGGACGAAGCGTATCCGAAAGCCAGCGTCGGTTTTGCGGCCGCCGCGATTCCCGCCGCCGCCGACCCGGCGCCGATTACCACAGAAATCAAGGCCATTCTTGCGGGCTACGCGGACAAGGGCGTGCCCGCGGACCTGGTGGAAGCGGCCAAGAAGAGTGAAGTCGCCGGCGCCGAATTCCAACAGAACTCGATTTCGGATCTGGCGGCGACCTGGTCGGACGCCCTGGCCGCCGAAGGCCGCCAATCGCCCCTAGATATTGTCGAGGAGATGAAGAAGGTTACCTTGGCCGACGTCAACCGGGTGGCCAAGACGTATCTCACGGTCCAGACCGCGGTGGTGGCGACGCTGAAGCCGTCGGCCTCCGGTGAAGCGGTAGCGGCGAAAGGCTTCGGCGGCGCCGAGGTAACCACGGCGGCCCCTACCAAGCCGGTTGCGCTGCCCGATTGGGCGGAAGCCTCCGTGAGGAGCTTAAAAGTGCCCGCGGCCCCCGTTCATCCGGCCGATCTGACGCTCTCGAACGGCCTGCGCCTGATCGTCCGAACGGAAAAGGCCAGTCCCACGGTCACCGTGATCGGCGCCGTCAAGCACCAACCGGATTTAGAGACTCCCGCGGCCAAGGAAGGCTCCGACGAGGTGCTCGCGGAATTGTTCTCTTATGGGACCACGACCCGCGACCGGCTGGCGTTTCAGAAGGCCCTGGACGATATCGCAGCGTCCGAGAGCGGCGGAACCAGTTTCAATTTGAAGGTCCTGAAGCAAGACTTCGCGAAAGGCGTGGAATTGCTGGCCGACAACGAACTGCACCCCGCGCTCCCGGCGGATGCCTTCCAGGTGGTGCGCGGACAGACGGCGCAACTGGCCGCCGGCACGCTGGCCAGCCCGGAATACCGCGCCAATCGCGCCCTGGACCTTGCGCTGCTGCCCAAGGACGACCCGGAGCTTCGGGAAACTACGCCTCAGACGGTTTCGGCTTTGGCGCTTCCCGATATCAAGGCCTACTACGCCAAGGTGTTTCGCCCCGATATGACCACCATCGCGGTGATTGGCGACATTACCCCCGAAGAGGCCCGGCCGGTGATCGAGAAATGGTTTGGCGCCTGGAAGGGTGAGGGCGCGAAGCCCACGGTGACGCTTCCCGCCGTGCCCGTGAACAAGCCGGCCGCCGCCAACGTACCGGACCCGACCCAGGTGCAGGACTCGGTGGAACTCGCCGAGGAGGTCAGCATCAATCGCTTTGATCCCGACTACTATGCCCTGCAGCTTGGCAATCACGTGCTGGGCGGCGGCTTTTACGCCACCCGCCTTTACCGCGATCTCCGGCAGAAGGCCGGATATGTCTACACCGTGGACAATGCCTTGCACGCCACCGAAACGCGGGCGACTTATTCGGTTACGTACGGCTGCGATGCGGACAACGTCTCCAAGGCGAGGCAGCTCGTGGACCAGGACCTGGCCGCGATGCGCGCCACCAATGTCACCGACGCCGAACTCCAACAGGCCAAGGCTCTCTTATTGCGCCAGATCACATTGAGCGAATCGAGCGAAGATGCCGTAGCCGGCGGCTTCGTGGCCCGTGCGCTGGTGGGTCTCCCGCTCGATGAGCCCATACGCGCCGCGCAACGCTATTACGCGCTTACGGCAGATCAGGTGCGGGCCGCCTTCGAAAAGTGGATTCATCCGGAGACGTTCGTTCAGGTGGTTCGGGGACCGGCCCCCAAGTGACCGGCGCCCGATTCTTTATCGGACTCCTCGGCTGAAGCGCTAAGCTCCTCCCACAGTCCGCCATCGTGGGCGGTCCATTCCGGCATCCGGATGCCGTAGATTTGCAGCTCGTCCGCCTTCAGCGTTCCGTGGCCGTAGGGGCAAATGTACTCGATGCGAGGCCTCCCGGAAAGCAGCATGCTTCCCCACGAACCGGTCTCGACCGGCATGCGCAGCCGGCGCAGGCAGACGCGGCAGCGGCGGACCTGATCGAAGACAATCGCCGCCAGGGCGCCCGCGCACAACCGGAACCAGCCCAGCAGCACGATGCTGTAGACCAGAATCCCCGGAGCGTCGCGCAAGGGGGCGATCGGGGGAGGATGCGCTTCCGCGGGCCAGATGCCGGCAATCGCCCACAGCAGCGCGCACAGCGCCGCGGCAGCCACAACCAACTTCGCCGCGAAGTAGGCCCAGTAGCGCATACTTGTGGGAATCGCGTTCCCTGTTTCTAGTGTTCCGCGGTTAGCCGCGCGGGCGCAAGGGGGGCCGATTTTGGGCATTTGCCCAAAAATCAAAGGGGGCGCCATTTAGAATCAGCGCGTTAGCAACTCGGATTTGGGCATTTGCCCAAAATCGCATCCGGAGAGGGCGTTTCTTAGCAGCCTTGTTAGAGGGTTTTCGGGGCTTTCCAACCCCCGAAGGCCTGCTCCAGCGCCGACGCCACGGCCAGCACGCGATCTTCTCTCCAAGGCCCCGCCACCACCTGAACGGCGATCGGCAGTCCCCCGGCCGACTCCCCGCAGCGCACTACGGCGGCCGGCCAACCGGCGACGTTGTACGCCATGGTGTGGCTGAAACCCCGGAAATTCTCGTCGCGGACGGATGCGCCATGGGGAAGCGCCGGCTGGGTGTAGGCGGGCGCCAGGATTACGTCATAGCGGCGCAGGAAAGCGAACATCCCGGCGCGATAGGCGTCCCATTCGGCCCAGTAGCCTTCGAGGCCGGCCAGATCCGTACGGTAGGGTTCCAACTTGTCCAGCCAGCCGGTTAGGAGGGGGTGGACGCGGGCAGATCCCAAGTCTGCCAGGTACCGGCGCAGCGAATCGCCGCCATCGGGACCGATCAGCTTCATTTCCAAATCGTAGGCGGCGGGAAGACAGGCTGGACGAGTCTCATCCATGCAGGCGGTTTCGGCGGCTAGCCACCGAGCGGCGGCGCGGACCACCTCGGCCACTTCCGGATGCGCGGCGGCGAACCCGTTGTCCGTGTAAAACGCCGCGCGCAGGCCGCGCAAGCTCACGGCGGCGGGATCGGGCGCTGGCATTCCGATGGCCGTGGGGTCGCATTCGTCGGGAGCGGCCAGCAGCGGCATCACCGTTGCCAGGTCCTCCACGCGGCGCGCCATGGGGCCGATCTGCCACAGCGCTTCGATCCAGCCGCCCGCCGGCGGAAAGTGTCCCGTGCGCGGCAGGCGCCCGGAAGTCGGCTTGATGCCCGCGATGCCGCAGAACGCCGCGGGAAGGCGCACGCTGCCGGCTGCGTCGCTGCCCAATCCGAGAGGCGACCCGCAAGCGGCGATCAGCGCCGCCTCGCCGCCGCTGCTGCCCCCGCAAGTGCGGTTGACGTCGTACGGATTGTTGGTGCGTCCGAAAAGAAGGTTGTCGCTTTCAAACGCGAACAGCAGGTCGGGCAGGTTCGTCCTGGCGATGGGGATGCCGCCGGCGCGGCGCAAACGGGCAACCAGCGTGGCATCCTCGGTGGATGGCGCGGCGCCCGAACGCCCCAGCGTGCCGGCCGTGCAAACGGTCCCCGCGAGTTCGAGCGAATCCTTAATGCTGAACGGCACGCCCCCGAGCGGCCCCAACGCTTCGCCCCGAGCCAGCGCCGCGTCCGCCCCATCCGCCTCCGCGAGCGCCCGCTTGGTTAGGACTTCGACCGTGGCATGGAGCTTCGGGTCCACCTCCGCAATCCGGTTGAGATGGGCGGCGACAAGTTCACGCGAAGACACTTGCCGCTGACGCACGAGCGATGCCTGACGGGTGGCGGAATATTGGAGGATCTCGTTCATAATTGGCCGTTCCTGCGGCGCCGGCCCTCTTGCGCCAACTTGATCGCGACGGCGGCGGCGGCGGCTGGGTCGTGCCTCACTTTGTCGGTGTGCTGCGCCAGGTTGCCCGCGACTACTTTGATCCCCATCTTGAAGATCGTATCGACGTCGTTTTCCACGGGGAGGGCCTCCTGCCGTGCGTAGCGCTTCCGCACGGCCGGGAGGATGGGGCGCAGATTCACCACCGCATAATCCAGGAATTTTCCGCCGGCATGCTGGTGGACCGCGCGGATGTGGTCGGACGCGCGAAACTCCGTGGTCTCGCCGGGCTGCCACATCAGGTTCACGAAGTACGCCTTGACCCCCGCGGACCCGCGAATGGCCGCGGCGATTCCATCCACCAGAAGATTCGGTATCACGCTGGTGAATAACGAACCCGGGCCAAGCGTGATGACATCGGCTTCCTGGAGGGCGGCCAGCGCGGCCGCGAGCGGCGGCGCGTGGCGTGGAATCAGGCGAATGCGGCGGATGCGCTGGCGGCTGCGGCTGATGCGGGTCTCGCCCACGACCTTTGAGCCATCGGCCAGCGTGGCCTCCAGCACCACGCGGGCGGCTGTGGCGGGATAGATCCGCCCGGCGATTTTGAGCACCTCCGCGGAGACCTTCACGGCGTCCGGAAAATTGCCCATGATCTGAGTCAGAGCCGTCAGAAAGAGGTTGCCGAAGCTGTGCCCCTTCAATCCGCGGCCCGCCTGAAACCGGTACTGGAAGAGGCGCCCGAGCAACGCCGCATCCTCGCTGAGCGCCACCAGGCAGTTGCGGATATCGCCCGGCGGCAGCACGTCGAATTCGCGCCGCAAGCGGCCGGAACTGCCGCCGTCGTCCGTCACGGTCACGATGGCGGTGAGATCCACGGCGGCTGGAGCGGCTTCGCTCGTCCGGGCGTAGTCCTTCAGCCCTTCGAGCAAGGCTGCCAGCCCATGGCCCCCGCCGATGGCGACCACGCGCAATGGGGAATTATCTTCCAATCGGCTGCCCTACCAAGCTTTCTTCTCCGGGTAGAGCAGCGCGTCGAACGGCGGCTGGCCGGCCAGCGGCGCCAAGTCTGCGTCGTGCCTGGCAATGAAGCGGTTGCGCGGCTCTAATTCGATGGCGCGCCTCACATTCTCCTGCGCGCCGGCCAGGTCTCCCGCCAGCGCCTGCGCCACCCCCAGCGCGTAGTGGATATGGTCCGAACCCGGCGCCAGCCGCAACGCGGCCTCCAGATGTTCGCGCGCGCCACCCAAGTCCCGCGCGTCGATCAGCGCCACGCCATAGTTGTAGTGCTCCTCGGCCGTGCGCACCACGGGGGCTGCCTGCTCCAGACGCCGGTCGCACATGGCGGCGTGCAGTTGCGCGCGCTGCGCCACGTCCCGCTCCGGGCCTTCCATCACGCGGAGAAACAAGTCGCGGGCTTCTCCCAGGTTGCGCGCGTGGAACAGCTTCATGGCGGCCTCGAAGGCGGCGCGTTGTCCCGGCCCGTCTAACGGTTGGATGGCGGCCACGGGGCGCGACTGCGGGTCCGCGGCCGGGGTCTCCTTCTCCGTGTCTCTCGGCCTGACGCTTTTTTTCTTTTTCTCCGCCATGACTGGACGGCCCACCCTGAGGCTCGAACGATAAGTTTTTATACCAGACTGCGGCCTGCGCGCGCAACCGCGATCCTCCCTCTAGCCGATCCCCGCCTCGCGCAAAAAGCGGGCGGACTCCTCGGGCGGCGTCGGGTTGATGTAGAAGCCCGTCCCCCATTCGAAGCCCGCCACCTTCGTGAGCTTCGGCATAATCTCCAGGCGCCAGTGGTAGTGCGCCAGCGGAGCGTCCTGAACGGGCGCGCTGTGCACCACGAAGTTATACGCCGGCCGCTCCAGCGCCCGGTCGATCTTGCGCAACGTGGACCGCAAGATCCAAGCCAGGTTCTGCAAGGTGGGCGCGTCGGATTCCTCGAAGTGGGATTCGTGCCGCTTCGGCAGAATCCACGTCTCGAAGGGGAAGCGCGGCGCGTAGGGTTCGAGCACGATGAAGCGGTCCGTTTCCGTCACCAGCCGCGCGCCCGCCGCGCTCTCCTCCCGGATGATATCGCAGAAAATGCAGCGCTCCTTCAGGTCGTAGAACAGCTTGGCGCCGTCCACCTCTTCCTTCACGCGCTTGGGAATCACGGGCAGCGCGATGAGTTGGGAATGGTAATGCTCCAGGCTCGCGCCGGCCGCTTCTCCGTAATTCCTGAACAGCAGAACGTAGCGGAACCGGCGGTCCCTCTTCAAATCGTTGACCCGCTCCTTGAAAGCCCACAGCACTTCTTCGATCTGCCGTTCCGGCATGTCGCAGAGCGTAGCGGCGTGGTCGGGGGTCTCAATGATGACCTCGTGCGCGCCGATGCCGTTCATCTTGTCGTACATCCCCTCGCCCTGACGATTCAGTTCGCCCTCGATTCCGAGCACCGGGAACTTGTTGGGCACCACGCGCACGCGCCATCCGGGCTCGTCGCGGGCGCCACTGTCGCGATAGGCCAGGATTTCCGGCGGCGTCTTGCGCTCGTTGCCGTAATCGAATGGGCAAACCCTGGCAACAGCTGGGGGGACCGTCTGGCGAATGAAGTCGCCGGGGCGTTTCGAGCGGTCGGTGGCAATGATGACCCATCGACCCGTGATGGGATCCTTACGCAGTTCGGGCAAGAGACGATTATAACGTGGAGCCGGTGGACGCTAACTGTTGCGCCACGCGTTACGGATCCACTCGATGCGGGGCGGCTTTTCGAGGATCACGCCGACGATGTCGAAGCGCGTCTTATCCCAGTCCACGCCGGCGCGGCGGGCGTAATCGCGGGCGGCGCGCTCGACATGGGTCTGCTTCTCCCGGTCCACGGCGCGGTCCGGGGTTCCGAAATCTTCGACGGCGCGCGTCTTGACCTCCACGAACGCCAACGTGTCGCCGTGCCATGCCACGAGGTCGAGTTCCACGCCGCCATAAGGCGGGCGGTAATTGCGGGCCACGACTGTGCACCCATGGCGGCGTAGGTAGCGGTGCGCCAGGTCCTCGCCGATGCGCCCGACGTTGCCGCGCAGCCCGCGCCGCCTGAGCGCATCCGCCGCGCGATAGAGCAGGCCCATCATAAAGTGGGGCAGGCGCTTTCGCCTGCCAACCGGGCGCTCGACCAAGGCCAGTCCTGTGGATTGGCGGCCAGGCGGGCGCTCACAGGGTTGCGCTCCACATAGGCCGCAATTCGGTCCAGTTCCATTTCATCCCGCACGCGATGGTCGAAGGACTCATCTTGCCAGAAGGCGCTCCCCGTCTGGCCCAGAAGCAGGTTCGCTTGTCGCGCCGTGGAGCCTTTCAGCCAGCGCGTAATCGCCGGCAGAGGAGCCTCGGGCCGCAGCAGTACATGCACGTGATTCGGCATGATAACCCAGGCTCGGAGTTTGTAGTAATGCCGCCCAGTCTCGCCATAAAGGAGGGCGTCGGCTACCACGCGCGCTACTCGCGCATCTCGCAACCAGACGGGACCAATAGCGGCTTTGTCCACTTCACGGTCCAATGCAAGGAAGGCCCGGCCTGCAGGCAGCGTGGGGCAGGCGCTTTCGCNNNNGCGAAAGCGCCTGCCCCACTTATAGTGCGTGGACTGGCCGAGGAATCGCAGAAAAATCTTTACTTCACTACCTCGAATTCGAATTCCATGGCCTTCCCCCGCACCACGTAGCATAGGTAGTATTCCCAAAACCGCCGATACCGGGGAAAGCGGTTGACCAGGAACTCGAAGCCGAGCCATCTCCAAAACGCCAGCAGCTTGACGCGCACGGAAATTTCCCGAAACCGGGCTTTCGAGTAATAGCCGAACCCGCCGTGGTTCTCGCCAAAATAGCGGAAGCTGAAGCTGTTCAGGTGGCTCTTGTGGGTGGGGTCGCAAAACGAGCTGAAATCGGTATAGTGCGGNNGCGGTGAAATTCCGCCATGGCGCCGATTACGTCGCTGAGGTGCTCGATGACGTGAATCGCCGTCACGCGGTCGAACGAATTGTCGGCGAACGGGTAGGGCAGCCGGTCCAGGTCCACCAG
>PLGA01000118.1 GCA_003139735.1 Bryobacterales bacterium
GCGTCGGCTTCAGCCTTGTTGGCTGCGGCGCGCGCATCGGCGGCATCCTGCTGCGCCTGACGAAGCTGCGCATCCTTGGCGGAAAGATCGTTCCTCAGGCTGTCGATCTGGGTCTGCATCTCGGTGCGCAGAGCCTGAATCTGGTCTGCGACTGAAGGCTCCGGCGGGGCGGCAGGTTTCCTGACCGGCGCGTGCTTTTTGGAAGCGGTCCCGGAATGGCTGGCCGGGGAACCGGTGCTGGTTTGAGCGTGGGCAACAACGAGACTGGCTGCCAGAATGGCCGCGGCAGCCGCGTAGAGTGTGCGTTTCATTTGGGCCTCTCTGTTCGTTTGGAATCTTTTCGGAATTGTGGCCGTGCCCGCATGCGTTCGCCTCGCACCCATTTTCTGCATCGCGGACACATCAATGAATGAGAAAAATCTGCATTATCCTCAGCGGCGCAGAACCACACGACGATGAGAGCGCAAGGAGAAGGAATTTCGCGACAGCGAAATTCCTGCCCCTCGTTCCGCATCCAAGACTCGCAGAGTTCGATGAAAATATAACGAATTCACGCAGATTTCACATTTTATTTATCGATCATCGCGCAGCCGAGGGAAAGTTAGAAAAATTTATGCACCATTAGAAAACGCGACGCCGTTTTCCACGGCAGTGCTTTCCCACCCTTTCGGCGATGAAACCGCCGAAAGGATGGGGCAACCCGCAACCCGCCGTGCGAAATACCCGCGAAGACTCAATGATCAGAGGGTTGCGATGCAGAGGAGGCGCTTGCGGGGGTCGCGCCGGCGCTGAGGAGATTGGCGAGCAGACGATAGGCGCCCGGCACCAGCTCAGGAAACTGCCGGTGGAGCGCGAAGGCAACATAAATATAGGTGCCTTTGCCGCGATGGGCGACGAGCAGTCCGCCGCGTTGCGGATCCTGGCCGGGATCGGCGGTTTCAGTGAGGGCGGTGTAGCCGGGATCCCAGTGATCGAGGAAGCCGTGGCCGCGTTCCTCGAACCAGCCGTCGAAATCGGCCGGCGTGATGCGGTTGGGCGAGGTGAGAAGCGAGTTGGCGGGATCGAGCAGCTTGACGGGCGCCTGCTCATCGACGACGCGCTCGCCTATGCCTCTGATGGCCAGCGGCAGCGGCGCGGGAAAGTTGTTGGTCTGGTAGAGGACCAGAAGCGTTCCGCCGCGCTCGACGAAGGCTTCAAGGCGCGGCTCTGCGGCGCCGAGCTGGGCCCGCATGGAGTAGGCGCGAACGCCGATGACGATCACGTTCCACTGCGAGAGATCGGCGGTGGCGAGCTCGTCGTTCGAGAGCAAATGCGGAGTGATGTCCAGCGCTTCGATGGCATCGGGAACAGTGTCGCCGGTACCCATGACGTAGCCCACGCGAAGGCCCGGCGCGAGCTTGACATCGACTTTGCGCGTACGCAGCTCGGCCGGCTTGTACTGGTTATAGGGCCGCAAGCCGGTGTATCCGATGCTTTGCCAGCCGGTGGTGTAGACGTATTCGCCAACGTGGGCCACGGCCTGAATCGTGTAGGCGCGCGCGGCCACGTCGCCTGCGGGAGAGGCCGAAAACACGAGCGGTTCGGTGTCGCCCGCGCTTGCGAGATGAAACTTTAACTCCGCGGGCTCGCAATGCCAGCCTTGCGGCAGCTTCAGATTCACCATTCCGTCGGCGGCGCGCTCGGCATGGACGGTGACGCTGACGGGCAATGGCGAGCCGTCGAGAGGCAGAAGACGCGCTTCGGGCTCCACGCGAACGCCGACTGCGGGCGTGATGACGAGGGGCTGGTAGACGCCGCCCACGCCGGAGACGCGGGCCAGGGTTTGCACCACCATGCCGAGGCGGATGGGAACGCCGTCGAAGTTGAACTCCTCCCATGCGCTGAGCGGCCAGGGAGCAAATGAACGCTCGCGGAAGGATTCGCTCGAAATGTCGTAATAGGGTTGCTCGGTGGTGGGGCGTGTGAAATAGGGCGCGGTGGGTTGCGCATCGGCGGGGACGTGCAGGTGAAAGAGCGCGTTCGGCTGCGAGCCGGAGGATTCTACTTTTCCCCATGATTCGCCGGTACTGGTTTCAAACCAGGTTCTGGAGAGAGAATCGCCGCTGGTGGCGCTGAAGGTGTGCAGGCGGACGCCGAAGTCCTCGCCGGGATAAACGCTTCGCGCGGACTCGTCGGCCGATGGGCCGCGGCCGGGACCGCCGCCCTGCCCGCCGTCGCCAGTTACGAACGCGACGAAGTCGAGGCCGAGGAGGTCTTTCAATGCGGTCTGGAACTGGTTGATTTTCTCGCCTAGCTCGAATGCCAGATCGGACTTGGGCTTAGCGTCGAGATCGCTGGCCTTGATGCGCGCGTAGAGATCGAGGGTTTCGCGATAGCTGGGCGCGAGGCGGTGCGCGGCGTCGACACCGCTCTGATTTTTGCAGTCGCTGGTGAAGGCGTCGAGATCGGATTGGATTTTGCGCAGGCCATCGGTGAGCCACGCGGGCGGCGCGTTTCCGGCGAGCTGCGCCAGGCCTTCAATACTGGTATCGATGTTGACCTTCTGGTTTTGGAAGAGGCTGGCGTTGGTCGCACTTGCGTTGACGCCCGCCGCCGAGGGCACGACAGCCCACAGGTGATAGCTGGACGAGTCGGGCGCGCTGAGCGCGGGATTAGCGCCGCCGTCTTGCGACATCTGCTTGCCCCAGCCCTCGCGCGCAATCTGCACATAGGTGCGGCCGAGCGCCGGGTCCCAGGTGCCGACAGGAATGGTGACGTCGGCTTTGGGCGCGCCTTCCGTCCACTCGCCGGTGACATAGTTATGAAACCGCGCCGGCGCCCACTTGCCGGTGGCGTAGTCAAACATTTGACCGTTTTCGATGCGCGCGAACGGCGCACGCGAGTAAACGGCCAGCGGCTGCCAAGGCTGCAAACCATTCTTGAGCTGCTCGGGAAAGACCTTGGGATCGCCCGCGACTTTGAAGGCTTCCTGCGCGACTTCGCCCGAGACCTGGTGATGGCCGTGGCCATCGGAAGGTCCGCCGACAAAGGTGGACAGGATGATCTGCGGCCGCACCATGCGCACCGCGAGCACCGCGTCGTAAAGCACGCGATCGTGGCCCCACTTGGCGAAGGCTTCTTCCTGGGTTTTGGAGAAGCCGTAGTCGGCCTCAGTGCCCCACAGCTCCTGCGCGCCATAATACTCGTCGGCTCTGAGCAGCTCGTTGGTGCGGATGAGACCCAGCGCATCGTAACTCTCGGCCGACATGGCGTTCAAACCGCCTTCGCCGCGCGTAAGCGTGAGCAGTGTGACGCGCACGCCGAGGCCGCGCGAGAGATAGGTCATGAGAGCGCCGTCTTCATCGTCGGGATGGGCGACGATGAAGAGCACAGTGGCGGTGGTGCCCAGGCGTTTGAGCGTCTGTTCGAGATCGGCTGCGCCGCGGTCTTCCGGTAGGGGCAGGGCTTCAGCGGTGGGCTCGGGCTGCGGCAACTGAACCATGATGTTTCTTGCCGGGCTCGGCGCCTGCGGCTGCTGCGCGCGCAGAAGATCGGGACGCGCGGCCAGCAAGAGGGCCGCGATGGCGGCGATTACGGCCGAGTGATGTAGTTTGCGGGGAAACGAAATCATCATCGTCAGTGTACAAGGTGGCGTGCGACCCCAGCCGGCGAATACAGGGTTCGTGGGTTCCCACCCTTCGCCAGAAAAAAGCGAAGGATGGGGCACCTGTTTTTGTGCTGGATCGAGAGCGGGGCGCCCGACAGAAGAGCAACCGCAGGTCCTTCGACTCGTCCCGGCACGCCGGGACTCGCTCAGGATGACAAGGTGTTGGTGAGGGCACGTCTTATGAGTGCCTTACCGCCAGTCGTCGCGGGCGTTGGTTAGGCCCTGATTCATCAGCGCATCAAAGCCGGAGTGCTTCTTGATGAAGATCTCGCTGAAGTGCCGGTCCTGGCGGAGCAGGATGGCCTGCAGGCGGACAAGCTCAAGAAGAGCGAGAAACATGGCGATGAGCGCACGCTCTGACTTGGTGTGGCTGAGCATGCGGCGCAACGCGACCGGCTTATCTTCCATGGTGAGGCGGCGCGCCAGGAACTGGATCATCTGGCCAACCGTGACCGAGTCTTCTTCCACATCGAGGATGGGGCGATTGCGCGCGCGCTCGATAATGCCGCTAAAGACGCGCACCAGGTCGGTGGTGTCGGCGGCGATCTCCGGCTCGGCGCCCAAATCTTCCTGGAACTCGCGGATGCCGGGATTGGTCCACGTGGCGGCTTCGAGCATTTGCTTTTCGTGCAGCATCTGCGCGGCGTTCTTGAAGCGCTCGTGCTCGAGCAGCCGCTCAACCAGCTCGCGGCGTGGATCTTCGGCGTCGTCGTCGGGCCCGGAGGGTGCGCGCGGCAGCAGCATCCTGCTCTTGATGTGGATGAGCAGCGCGGCGGTGTAGATGAAATCCCCGGCCACATCCATGTCGCCGGCGCGCAACTGGTCAACGTAGGCCAGAAACTGCGCGGTAATTTTGGCGATGGGGATGTCGTAGATATCGATGTCCTGCTTGCGGATGAGATCGAGCAGCAGGTCGAGCGGGCCGTCGTAGACCTGGTTCACGGTGACGGAAAACGGCGACTGCTCGGCGTCTTCTCCGCGGGCCTTGAGCGCGGCGGCAACTTTTTCAGCGGTGGTGCGCTGGGGCTTCTCAGGAAAGGGCAGGGTGGGCGCGATGTCTTGTGGTGTGGGAGGTGGTTCGGGCGCGGGCGCGGGTGGTTCGGTCACAGGTGGTCCGGGCGCGGGTAGTGGTTCCGGCACGGGCAGCGGCGGCGGTTCGGGTGCGGGTGGATCGGGCACGGTTGAAGGTTCGGTCACGGGTGGTTTGGGCACGGGTACCGGGTCGGTCACGGGCGGGAGTTCGGGATCTGGCGCGGGAGTTTCAACGACCTCTTCTACCGGTTCCGCAGTGGCTGCTTCCTGGGGTGAAACGTGGGCGGCTTGTGCGGGTTC
>PLGA01000087.1:0-8896 GCA_003139735.1 Bryobacterales bacterium
GGGGCCGGGCCTTTTGGCCCGCGATGATGCGGCCCCCGGTCGTGTGGACCGCCCGACTGATACTTACAGGTCTTATTGCACCGTAATTGAATATTTGTACTTACAATTTTTCCCCCTTTGCCACAGTCGATCGTAACGGAGGTTACTCATCACCACTGACAGATGCCGTCTTGTCCTTCTTGCGCGCGACCCCCTTGGCGGCGCCTCACGAAACGGATTATAAAGCACGTTAAGAGGCGATTCGCTGTGAGAAAGTTGGTCGCAATCGAGGCGACTGCTGTATGCTCATAGAGGCTGGCAGGCCAAAATGGAAATTCCGGTTATGAGTATGCACCCAGCAAAGGGGTTGGGTGACAAACTTCCGCTGCTGCCGAGGCCCCGCTATGCCTGCAGTCACGCGTTTCGGTAACGGAGGAAGTATGAAGTTGAAATCTCTCAATTCGCTTTGCAAACCCGAGTTGACCTTGGTCGCGGTGATTGTGGCCGCTTTGTTCATCGGTTCCAACGCTTGGGGATCCCCCATTCCGCCGCCTTTGCCACCTGTAATCACGTCCCCTGCGCCGGTCGGGGTCGTTGAAGGACACGGACCGGTAACGCTCACGTTCTCGGTCTTCAATCCCAACCTCGGCGCCGGTGACACCCTGATTCTCGACTACGCCTTCGCAAGCATCACGCCGGATGTGGATGACTTCGCACTGTTTTCGGGAATGAACGGAAACGCCGGCCTGGTGAGCGGGTCTCTGCTGATCGGCCCGGGCGGAACCGGCCTCTACACGTATTCGTTCACTTCGCCACCGGACGTGGCCGGCGCTCTGGAGGACAATGACGTTGGAACGAACCCGGTCTCCTTCGCCATTGAGATGAGCTTGTGGCCGGGGCCCCCTTGCGTCGGTCCGCCGCAGAACACGATCTCTTCCGCGACGCCGGTTATCCTGTGGGTAGACCTCACCGGCTGCGGTGAGACGCCTAACGCCGGGCCGCTCGGTCAGATACTGGCGGGCATGCAGCCCACCGGCCTTCTATACACGAATGGCGTCAACGGCGCTCCCCCCGGCGTTTCCGCGGTGCTCGTCTCAGACACGCCGGAACTGCCGAGCCTTTTCCTGATGGTTGCCGGTTTGATAGGCGTTGTGACCGCCCGGCGAGTTTTTCCGGGCTTGGCCCTTCACAAAGGGTAAGTTTCGGGACAAACCTGGCGAGCCCTGGAATCAAGGCTCCCAGCGTCTCAAGAGTCAGTCCCAAAATGGCGGGCCAGCACAGCCGTCCACTTTCACGGGCTGCGAAATGTAGTCATCCATCCCCGCGGCCAAGCGCCTTACGCATCTGCCCGAACCTCATGCCGGACGCTACAATCGGGGAGCGTTGGCCGTCACTGCGGGCATGGGGATTTCGCGACGGACATGCCTTCGGCACTCTTCGAGAAACCGCAACCCGCCGGCGCTAAACGATGCTGAACACGTCCGCGTTCTGCCCGGACTTCAAGTAGGCGTAGGGGTCGTGATGCAAAGCGCCCGCGGGAAGCCATTCCCATAGCAGCCCCAACTCGTTTCGCACCATGTCGATGTAGAACTCGGGAAGTTCGCCGGTCTGCTGCTCGAAATAGGGCAGGAATTGTGGGTCCGTGTCCAGCCGCTTACGAATTTCCGTATGGTACGCGACTCTGCCAAACCCTTCCGTCGAAACCGCACGCACCAGGTTCATCCACCGCGAGTTCCATCCCTCGGTGGCAAACAAGCGCCTGGAAATAGCGCGGGCGGAGAAAGAATACCTGGTCAGGTCGACGACCCGGTCATAGAAGTCATGCCAGGAGTAATGCAAGGGTTTCACGTTCATGGCCTGGTTGTTATTCAGGAAGTAGAACGGGAAAGGCAGCACGCGGCCTGCGCGCTGATAATCCAGATTGAGCGCCGCGGCCCGGCCAAACGCCGTGAGCAGGGAATAGGCGGGGAACGCGCCCGGCGCCAGGTCCAGAAACCGCTTCGTCAGCTCAAAAGGCTCCGCCCCTTCGTCGGAATCGAGTCCCGTGACGAAGTTGGTTTGTATGTACGGGATGTACTTGAGAATCAAATTGACATGTTCGGCCACCTGGCGCACCTTGTCCATCCCCTGCAGCGCGCCCGTTTTCGATTTGCCGCCCAATTCGAACCACGACTCGACTCCGGGCAAGACGGCTTGGAATCCATTGCGTTTGAGACGCTTCAGGTGCGGTTCGGAGAGCAGGGACAGACTGCTTTCGGCGGCGAAATGGATGCTGCCCGGAGGCACGGCGTCCTCGATCATATCCAGGTAGTCGTCGAATCGGACGCCGAAATTCGGATCGTGCCAGGCTACCAGCGGCCGCTTGAACTTCGTCAGCAGGAACCGCAGATCCTCGCGGAGAACTTCGAAATCCATGGGCTGATAGGGCACCACCGCATCGATGCAAAAACTGCAAGTATACGGACACCCGAGGCTCCCCAGCATGGGAACCATCTTAATGAACGGCGCCTTCTTGAGAGTTGGTTCGATGAACTGCCAGCGCTCGCGTACCCCTGGAAGCGTCCTCGGCTGCTGTTTGGCGCCCATTTGCACACCGTCTGGTCGATGTTGCGAGCAATCCCGCAGGACGTCGCGGAGGGTCTCCCGGTCCGTAAAGCCCAGGACGTAGTCGAAGTAGCGGGCGGCGTCTTCCGGGTAGCACCGGGCGTGAGGCCCTCCGATTGCGGTTACGGCTCCTTTCGCGCGGAAGAGGGCGCTCAAGGCATAGGCTGTGTGGGCCGCCTCGGTGAAGGCGCCGATGAAGACCAGGTCGACCCGGTCCGGCAATTCCTTCAGTAGATCTTCAAAGCCGGTGTAGCAAACGAAGGCGACGTCATGCCCTTCCTCTTTGCACCAGACGCCAATCGCCTGGGGCATGATGCTGGCGAGGTTGGCATTCATGACGCGAGCGTACAAAGCTCGGGTCGGGCCCCTGGACACGATGTCTATGATCCCGATGCGCAGTTTTCCCATAGGTGACGTAGGTCCCGGCTGTGCGTGGCCAGATCCCCCTCTCGGCATCCAAGTATACACCCTGCGCACCTAGGCCTATTTCTCCAGGATTTCCGCGATCCGGTTAGAGCGCTTTGGCGGTTTCCGGACCTTGTTGCCTGAATCTCTTGCCGGACGCTACAATCGGGCTTCGCAAGTCATGGAACTCGAATCCGCTTTCCACCCGGCCAGTACGCCCGATTACCTTCCGCCCGTGCGGATGCGCGAGCTCCAGCTTGACCGGTTGCGCGCCGTGGTGCGCCGCGCCTATGGCAACGTCCCGCTGTTCCGCGAGCGGCTCGACGCACGCGGTTTGGGACCGGAAGACATTCGCAGCCTCGGCGACCTCCGGCGGCTTCCTTTCACCACCAAGGCCGATCTGCGCGATACCTACCCGTTCGGCCTGTTCGCCAGCCCCATTGAGGAAGTCGTGCGGCTGCACGCTTCGAGCGGCACCACCGGCAAGCCCATCGTGGTGGCTTACACCGCCCAGGATCTGGAAGTCTGGACCAGCGTGATGGTGCGGGCCCTGGCCGCTTGCGGGCTGACCCACGGCGACATCGTCCAGAACGCGTACGGCTACGGCCTGTTCACCGGCGGGCTGGGAGCGCACTATGGGGTCGAATCGCTGGGCGCGACGGTCATCCCCGTGTCGGGCGGCAATACCGACCGGCAAATCATGGTCATGAAGGATTTCCGCGTCACCGCCATCTGCTGCACGCCCAGCTACTTCATCCATCTTCTGGAGCGCGCGGGGGAGTTGGGCGTGAACGTCCGCGAGCTGCCCTTGCGGGTGGGCATTTTCGGAGCGGAGCCCTGGACCGAATCCATGCGCCGGCATATCGAGATCGAAGGCGGCATCCAGGCGTTCGACATTTACGGCCTCTCGGAGATTATCGGTCCCGGCGTGGCCGTCGAGTGCTCATACCACAGCGGGCTGCATATTTTCGAGGACCACTTCTACCCCGAGATCGTCGATCCGGAGACTGGCGGCGTGCTGCCCGATGGCGAAGAAGGCGAACTGGTGCTCACCACCCTGAGCAAGCAGGCCATGCCGATGATTCGGTACCGCACGCGCGACATCACCTCGCTCGCTCCCGAGCCGTGCCCCTGCGGCCGCACCGTGCGGCGGATCGGCCGGATCGGACGCCGCAGCGACGATATGATGATTGTCCGCGGCATCAACGTATTCCCCTCGCAGATCGAGGCCGCGCTGCTGGCGGTGGAAGGGACCCTGCCGCATTACCAGATTATCCTCACGCGGCAGAAGGGCCTGGATGCCATCGAAGTGCAGGTGGAAATCACGCCGGAGCTATTCAGCGACAAGGTCGGCGCCATGGAAAGCCTGCACGGCCGGTTAAGCTACGCGCTCGAACAGACGCTCGGTCTGCGCGTGGATGTGACACTGGCGGCGGCGCGCAGCATCCGGCGGAGCGAGGGCAAGGCGCAGCGCGTCATCGACCGCCGCAACCTGGGAGAAGGTCGTCATGAAAATCCATCAACTGTCGCTCTTCCTCGAAAATAGGCCCGGTCAGATGGCCCCGCCTTGCAAGCTGCTGGCCGGCGCCGGCATCAATATCCGCACGCTGACGCTGGCGGACACCGAGCGCTTCGGAATTCTGCGGATGATCGTCTCGGACTGGCAGAGAAGCCGGTCGCTGCTGGAGGACGCCGGTTACCTGGTCAATGTCACCGAGGTGGTGGCGGTGGAGGTGGCCGACAGTCCCGGCGGTCTGGGCGAACTGCTGGAGGTCTTCGAGGACACCGAGATCAACATCGAGTACATGTACGCCTTCACCTTCGGGCCGCTGGGCCGGGCAGCGCTGATCTTCCGGTTCGACCAGCCCGACGCAGCCATCGACCGCCTGCGCGCCGCCGGTCTGAACGTGCTGGAAGACGTCGAAGTCTATCACCGGATCGCGGTGTAGGCGCGCCTGCCTTTCAGGCGGCGATGCCCGCATTCTTGCGGGCATTCTTTGGCAGGCCGCCAAGCGTGCCGCGCGGGATCGCCTGCGTCATTCGCTGGCCCACGCGTGGGATAATGAAGGCGGTCATGACAGTCAGACTGGAGCTAAAGCCGGACATCGAAGAGAACCTGACCGCGCGGGCGCGCGCAAGAGGCATCCCGCTCGACGCCTATCTGCAGAGCCTCATCGAGGATCTCGCCCGGACCGAAGCAGCCCGCCCGGCCAGGCTGCAGGACCTCCGGGCGACGCTCGACGCCTTGGCGGACATGGGACGCAATCTCCCCATGTTGCCCCCGGGCGCTTTGAGCCGCGAGAGCTTCTATCGGGACCGTGGCTGAGGTAGCGTGCGCGTCCTTGCCGATACGAACATTCTGCTGCGGCTGCTGAATCCGGCGGACTCCGAGTACGCGGTCGTTCGATCCGCGGTCGATGCTCTCGCAGCCCGTGGGGATCGACTCTGCTTCGTGCCGCAGAACCTGGTCGAGTTTTGGAACGTGTGCACTCGCCCCACCGGCAATAACGGGTTCGGCTTGACCGGCGCCGAAACGGACGCGCGGGCCAAGTTGATTGAAAGCCAATTCTTGCTCCTGCGCGACAACGGCCGTATCCACGCCGAGTGGCGGCGGCTGGTGGTTGCGTACTCGGTAGCGGGCGTCCAGGTGCACGATGCCCGCCTTGTGGCCGCAATGTTGGCACACAACGTCCCGCGGTTGCTCACGCTCAATGATCGGGACTTCGCAAGATACGGCGGAATCTCGGTTGTCCATCCGCGCGACGTTGCGCCGGTCGCATCCGGCCAGTGAGGACCGGCCGGTTTTGGGCATTTGCCCAAAAGTCGAAAGTGACGCCGGTTTAGAATCAGCGCGTTACAGGCTTCCGATTTGGGCATTTTGCCCAAAATGGCATCCGAAAGCCGTTTTTCAGCGGGCTGCGAGTCTAGGGTACCGGATTGATCGCCGGAATCGGAACCGGCGGCCAACTCGACCCATCCACCCAGACTGCCAGGGCGCCGGTGGCCGTGGGCGCCAACTGGACCCGGATCAGGTACACTCCGCCGGGTTGCGGCAGTATCTGTGCGATGGGCGCCAGATCGCCGTCAAGAGTGACCGCCAGCCGGCTCAGATTCGTGAGCACCGTGGGATCGAGGCCCGTCACCAACACGTCCACGTTCACCGGCCCCGTGGCGGGGTTACTGCCGACCGGCTGAACGGAAGATACTGCGATAGCCACGATTACCGGCGGCGGCAGGCCGATCTCGACCGCCAGCGGCGGGGAGATCGCCGAGCCATTGTTTACGACCAGGTTCATCAGCCCCGCCGGCGCGCTGACAGGGACCAGCAGATTGATCCGGCTTTCGGAACCGTACACCACCAGTGCGGGCACGCTATTCCCGGAGGAAGGATTAATAAATGTCGCTTGCACCGAGTTTCGCGACATACCCAGGTTCACGCCGTCGATGGTGACGTACCCGTCGCCATAAATCGTGGCCTGACCCGCGATGCCATTCGCCACGCTGGCGACGTAGGGCGCGGATGGATTGGCCGGCTGCGTCTGGAACGCATTCTCCTGCGCGGCCACCTGAAATCCCGAAATCACGCTGAGCTCGGATGCCGGGGACGCCGGATTGGACGCGGTGACCACGTTGGCGACCAGGTGGGTCGGGCTGAGCACAAAGATGTTTCGAACCTGTGCATCGCTGGTCCCCAGGCCCAGCGTCACCTGCCCGCTCACGAAACTCATGTTGGTGGCGGTGATGTCTACTCTGGCGGCGATGCCGCCGGGCAGAGCCGCGGGAACGGCGGTGATGGCCGGCGGGGCGGATACCGGATAGGCATAGGTGGGCGGCGGGTCGGGCAGGGCAGTGCCGTAAGCCAAGGCTGTGGAATCCAGGGTCGTCGAGCTCTGCCAGTCGCTGTTGTAGACCACCACGCTGGCTTTCTGGCCGCTAAACCCGGGCGGCGGAACTACGGTGATCGAACCGCTTTGGAGAGCGCCGATGAAGGGGGTTTCGACGGCGGCTTCCAGGCCGTCGAAAAACACCCGGCTATCGGAAGCCAGATTGGCGCCGGCGACGGTAGCGCTCCCATCGGCGTTGGCCGTGACCGCGCCGATCGCCGGCGGGTTGTTGTTTACCACGACAACCGCATTCGGCAGAACGTACATGTCGTTGCCGAAATTCAGAACCAGGTGCTGGGGGCCCGGAGAGACTCCCGGCGGCATGTTGAAGTAGAGCGCCACGGCCTCGGGTGTGCAGCAGGAAACCGGCTGCAGCGACGCTCCGATAGCGCCCAGAATCGCGGCCGACTGCGGAACCGGGGTGTTTCCGTCCGCCGACTGAATCGTGACGGTGGCGATCCCCTTCGTAGCGGTCTGCGTGGCATTCACATACGCCGGTGTAACAGGACTGCCGTTATAGGAGTAAGTCTGGTTGACGGAATCGAAATAGCCAAACGTCACCACGTCGTAAATGGGAACCGCCGCGCGCGGCGTCACCGTGAAGTTTTCGCCGGTAACGCTCGTGCCCGCCTGGATGGCGATGGACGCCGCCTGGGCCGGATTGAGCGTCCCCGCGCCGTCGGCAGCGTAGAATACCGTCCCGAAGGGCGGGCTCGCCGCGATAGCGTTTCCGTTGACGTCCGCCGGAAGCGTCACGTCGGCATCCGGAGGAAGCGGATGCACATAAAGCAAGTACTGGCCCGGCGGCAGGCCGTCGATCTCATACGTCCCGTCCGGATTCGTCAAGGTGCTCACCGGCAGTCCGACGGCCGGGAGCGCCACTACCGAGGCCAGCGCCACGCCCGTGTTGTTCACGGTAACTTGCCCCGAGATGGAACCGTAGGCGTTGGTCCAACCGTATGGGCCGTAAAGCAGCGCCAGGGCGGCCACATCGTCAGGCCCCAGAGGGTATGTCCGCGTGGTATTGCGGACCACCGCCTGCGACATGGCGCTCGAAGTGAACGTGTGCTGCAAGCCCAGCGCGTGTCCCAGTTCGTGCACGGAGGTGGTGAAATAGGTCTCCGCGTAGCTCGGTCCCGGCGGCACGCTGGTTTCGCTGTTCAAGAACACGATGGAACCGGAGATCGGGAAAAACGTATCGCCCTGTTCCGTGACGACCGGGTCCACGGCCACCGTCGGCGCGGCCTCGGCCAGTATCCCGGGCGGCAATTGGGCAAACTCGACTTCGATGCCCGGAGTATTGCCGGGCGGCTGGTTCTGCGCTTCGATCCCGCCGAACGCGACCCGCAAGCTCGAAGCGCTCACGGAGTTCCACACCGCCGCGGCTTGTTTCACCTGGCTGAGAACCGAGGCGAAGCTGTCGTTACCGCTGGTTTGCGGGGCGGCGTCGCTGACGTGAACGGAGACGGTGTTTTCCAGCAGCGCGGTAAGGTCGAATTTTTCGAAAATCGGGGTGTAGGAATTCGTGCCGAGGAAATGCACGTAGTGGTAATACGCCGCCGCGGGAGTCGCCAACGACAGCGCCAGGAGAAGGGAAAGAATCCCGATGCGCAGGCGGGTCATTTCGCCACGCTCCCGATCCCCGCCGCGAGCGAAGAAGCAATCCGGCTCCTCAGTTGGCTCAGCGGCATGACCATGGTCTGGTCCTTGACGGGCCGGCCCGTCCCCGCGGCCAGCATCACTTCATGGCTCGCGGTGCGAGTGGCCGCCGGATCCCGCGACCCGCCGCCCGCGATCGAGAAGAGGCCCTGCGTCAAGCCAACCACCTGGGTCGGCCCCAATGCGCCCGTCCAGAGGAAGAACACATATTCTTCACCCCGATGGAATACCGGCGCTCCCTCAAAAGTCTGGCGAAGCTTGTTGGCCACGCCTCCGGGTACCGCTACATCGACGGTACTCCGCTCCGCCCCTTTGAAGCGTTCGGAGACTTGGACGGTGTAGTGGGTGTAGATCACCCTTCCGGA
>PLGA01000087.1:8901-12433 GCA_003139735.1 Bryobacterales bacterium
TCCAAGGTCGCCGGGCGAAGGGTTCCCACCGAGAGGAGCAACCCTAACGAGGATACCAACCGAAACTTCACAAGACCTACTCTAGGCAATTGCTCTGCCAGCAGAGCCGCTTCAAAATAAACGGGTTAAAATCGTTCCGGGGCACTGGCCTGGGTTCCCCGGACACGCGCTTGGGACAATGCGTCCCAGGTGGAGCAGNNGACCACAAACGACGATGGTCTGCCCCAATGCTCGACGCCTACGGCACAATTGTCGGTATCGATGTGAATAGGTTGTTCGCATCGGTGCGCAGTCCGAGACCCGTCAACTGGCCGGGGGGGACCAACTGACTGCCCGGGTTGCCCTGGAATTGTATGATGCCTCGTATGTTCGCCGTAGCCGCGATCCGGCCGGGCAGCATGAACGAATCGTGCCCGTTGCCGTTGGCGTCGTTCTGGGTCAGGGGAACCGCAACCGGCTGCAAAGTAACCAGGTTGCCGTTCCTGTCCCAAACCGTCGCGGTGATGGCCGCCGGCGCGCCGGCCAAGTTCGCGATTGCGACGCCCGTCGAGGCCCCGTTGGTGTTGTCGAAGTAGAGACTAAACGAGCTTTCGATCAGGCTCTGCAACGGGACCGACGCTTCCACGCTGCCGTTGCTATAGACCGCAAAACCGTTCAGGGCGCCGTTGGTGAGCACGTCGACCCATCCCTCCACGTTGGAAGCCAGGGGTTGGGTCGCCACCACCAGGGTGGTATTGGGAGCGATCGTCTCGGTCGGTAACGAGGAGGACTCAAGCTGCGTTGTGACGGTCGGCTGGGTGACAGTGAGCGGCAGTTGCAGCGGCGTGCCGTCGTCGCCGTGAAAGACCAGGTTGGTTTGAACCGGCGCCGCAGACTGGTTGATGAGCCATATTGTCGTGACCCAGCCCGCGCCCGCCGACAACTGGGAGATAACGCCCAAGCGCGGCAGCACGCCGGCCGCAGTCACTGTCATGCTAAAAGTCCGCGAGGCGGTCAGCGCGGTGGCGTCTTGCACCTGGGCCGTAACGTTGAAATTGCCCGAGGCCGTGGGAGTGCCTGAGATCAGGCCGGCATTGGAAAGCGTCAGTCCGGCCGGCAGTGCGCCGGAGGTGAGCGACCACGTGTACGGGGGAACGCCGCCGGCGGCGGCTAAGGCCTGCGAATAGGGAGTGGTAACCGATCCCGAGGGGAGAATTGAGGCCGTGGCGATGGAAACCCCGGTGCTGGCGGTGGTCAGACTGAAGGTTAGGCTAGCCGCCTCTAACACGGCGGTGTCCAGGACTTGAATGGTGGGCGAAAAAGTTCCGGCCGCCGTGGGAGTTCCCGAGAGCACACCGGCGGATGAAAGGGTGATGCCGGGCGGCAACGTGCTTGCCGCCGACTGAAGCACCCAGACGTACGGAGGAAGGCCGCCGGTGACGGCCAGGGTCTGCGAGTAGGGCGTGGACACCAAGCCGGCAGGCAAGGTGGTAGGCGTGCTGATGGCGAGTGGCGCAACCAGGATCGACAACGAAAACGACTGACTCCAAGTGCCCGCGTTAGAGTCGGTGACTGTGGCGGTGAACGCCGCGACTCCCGCGACCGACGCGTTTCCGGAGACGACGCCGGCGGCAGAGAGGGTCAGACCGGCTGGCAACCCGCCAGCCGTCAGCGCCCAGGAGTAGGGTGGAACGCCGCCGACGGCGGCCAGAGTCTGCGAATACGGGGTTTCCGTCAATCCCGAAGGGAACGGCGAAGTCGTGGTGATGGTGAGTGGGCCGGGGTTGATTGTCAGCGAGAACGCCACCGGGTTCGAGATAAGCCCATTGGTGTCGGTGACCGTGACGGAGAACGTCGAGGTCCCGAAGGAGGTGGGGGTTCCGGAGATCACGCCGCCGGCGGAGAGGCTGAGGCCGGTCGGCGGCTGGCCAGACGTGCCGGCGGTGATCCCGAAAGAGTACCCGGAGCCGCTGCCGCCTGTGGCGCCAAGGGTCACCGAATACACCGTGCCCGTCGTGCCCGCGGGCAATGTGGGAGCCGTGGTGATGCTGGGTTGCGACGTCTGCGCGAAGCAGGCGCAACTCATGAGCAGGAAACTAACCGTCGGAAGAAATGATTTCATACAAATACCCCTTATTTATTGTAATCCGCCACACAAGACCGTCAAGTGGGGTAGCAATTGCCTTGCCAAGGAGGGATGGCGCTACGCGACTGCGCGATTGGATTTCCAGCCCACGAGTTCCCCTGACTGTGTTCCCCGGACACGCGGCTGGGACACCGTGTCACAGAAAGCGGTCCATCGTTACCGCTTTCCCGCCCGCACGATCAGCATGGGGGCATCCAGCTTGTGCCGCACCGGATTGATGGTTGTTCCGAAGATCAAATCCTTGAGCCCGCCGTGCCCGTGCGCGCCCATGATCACCAAGTCGGGCTGAACTTCGCGCGCGTATCGCACGATCTCTTTCCGGGGGGAGGACGAATGCGAAATTTCCGTTTCCACGGCGATCCCTTGCTCCCGAAGCGATTCCGCGATGCGGCCCAGGTACTGTTCGCCGGCCTCCACTTCCGCGGTGGAGGAATCCTTCCCGTAAATCTGGCTGGTAACGCCTTCCTCGACGTGGAGCAGAAACACCTTGGCGCCGTGCAGCCTCGCCATGGCGGCGGTATGGCTGACGGCCAGGCGGTCCAGGGGGGTGTGGTCGAGAGTAAGCAGGATGCGCTGGTAAACCGGCGCCGCTTCGGCTTCGGCCCCAGCCAATTCGGGCAGCGTCACGGACGCGCTGCCGAGGCGCCGGTGCGTGATTGCCGGTTCGATCGTCACCCAGCCGAGCAGCAATAGGAGGAGGCCCGAAACCGGTACGGTGACCAGCAGGACCACCGGACGCCAGGCCCCCGCGCCGCTTATCCAATCCATCAGGGCCATCCCGGCCAGCCGCAGGTTCAACCCCACGATGACGGCCGCCGTGGTCCACGACAGCACGAGCACCCAGGTCTTGTTCGAAAACGACCCCATGCGGGAGCGGTCGCTGGTGAAATGAATCAGCGGAATCACCGCAAACGGCAACTGCATGCTCAGGATCACCTGGCTGAGGATGAGCAGGCCGAACGTGGATTTGTCCCCAGCGATGTAAATAGTAAGGGCGGCCGGTATAATCGCCAGCGCCCGTGTGACCAGACGGCGCAGGAACGGTCTCATGCGGAAGTTGAGGAACCCCTCCATGACAATCTGGCCGGCCATGGTTCCCGTGAGCGTCGAAGACTGTCCGGAACAAAGCAGCGCAACCGCGAAGATCACGCTGGCGGCGCCGGTTCCCAACAACGGGGCCAGCAGTTGGTGGGCCTGCTGGATCTCCGTCACGACAATTCCGTGTTTGAAAAACACCGCCGCCGCCAGCACCAGGATTGCGAGATTGACGAACATCGCGCCGTTCAGCGCCACCACGGAATCGATCAGGTTGTAACGGCAGGCCGTGCGCTTCGCCGTTTCCGTGCGGTTGATATGCCGGGTTTGCACCAGGGCCGAATGCAGATAGAGATTGTGCGGCATCACGGT